>CBFIDS010000069.1:0-32834 GCA_965661435.1 Roseivirga sp. | reverse complement strand
GAAAGAGGCAATCATGATCAATTGATCAAGAAAGAAGGTAGATACTATGAATTGTATACCTATCAGGCAAGGATATAATTTTTATCTTGAGCTATGAAAGCTTCAATCTTCATCACACTTTTTTTTATAAGTACACTTCTCGTTGCTCAAGATCCTGAAAGATTTGCAGAGGAAGTCTCCAAGTTTGAAAACAGCGCTGCTCAGTACCCATCCGAGAATCGAATAGTGTTCACGGGGAGCTCGAGCATCAGATTGTGGGTAGATTTTAAATCCTTTTTCCCAGATCATAATGCAATCAACACAGGATTTGGTGGTTCAGAAACTTCAGATCTTATTTATTATAAAGATTTATTGATCTCTCAGTTCAACCCAAAACAAGTTTTTATTTATGAAGGTGATAATGACATTAATTCTGGTAAGTCAGGCATTGAAGTAATCAGCGATATCTCGTCACTCGTGCAAGACATACTCGATGAAGGTGTGGAAAATGTGGTGATCATCTCTCCCAAACCAAGCATTGCTCGATGGGCACTCAAAGAAGATTACGAAAAGCTGAATGCCTCACTAAAAGTGATGGCTGACCTTTCCGACAAAGTCCAATTTGCAGATGTCTGGTCTCCCATGCTCAAATCAGATGGAAGCTTAAAAAAAGACATATTTATAGAAGATGGCCTTCATATGAACAAGAAGGGATATGACCTCTGGATCAAAGTAATTGAGCCATTATTGATAATTCGTTAGTTTCTTTGATATTTCTTCACGATTAAAAAAAGACCCTCCAGATTTATCTAAAGGGTCTTATTTATAGACGGGGGAGGATTTGATATTACTCATTAATAAAACTTTTTATGACTATATGTTGATTTTTTCATATTTAGTTCACACCTTTAATAACGTTTTAACCTAAACGTTTAAAGATATTGATTGTCTGTACAGGGCCAAAGTATATGCCACATGGCAATGCATGAAGGAATTGCGACAATCAATTCTTGAACTCAAACAAGATATTTGACAGAGTTACGACAAGTAAATGGTAAGACATTTACAGTGTTAAGGTAACGTTGATAAGGGGGCCTTCTGGGGGTCCCCTTTCTTTTTACAAGCCCTTGAAGTACTCTGCAGATTTAATCAACCTACTCCCATACCAGCTAAACATCTCTCCATCTACAATTGAGATCTTTGTCTTTGGTAGAGCCTTTGAAAAATACGCTAGGTGTTTCTCCTTAAATGGAAACGGTTCAGAAGAAAGTAAGAGTTGATCCGGCTTAAGTTCTATTAGCCTCTCGATTGATAATTCAGGATACCGATGCTCCGACAACGCATTATCAAAGCCTGCTTTTTTGAGCATATCATTAATAAAAGCCGATTTACCTACTGCCATGATAGGGTCATTCCAAATCAGATAAACAACGCTTCCTTTATTTGGGAGCTCTTTTATCTCTTCAAAAGCTGCTAAAACATCAACAACAATTCCTTCAGCATTTCGAGATCGGCCAGTGATATCTCCTATCATTTCGATCATATCCAGTGCATCATCCAAAGTAAAGACATCACTCATCCAAACAGGATACTTCTCCGACAATTGTTTGATAAATCCTTCCTCGTTCTCCTCCTTGTTTCCAATGATCAAGTCAGGCTTGAGCTCATCGATTAGATCAAAATGCACTTGTTTTGTACCTCCTACAATAGTCTTACTTTTCCTCCAATCTTCAGGATGAATGCAAAATTTAGTGATCCCAACCACTTCGTTATCCAAACCCAGATCATATAACAGTTCTGTTTGTGAAGGCACAATAGAAATGATTCTTTGCGGAAATTCAGGGACGTTCACTGAACGCCCCATTTGATCCATTACTTTTCTCATTTCAGGTATCTGAAATCATGACCAGCGTTTAATTGCACCAAGAATTCGTACATCAATTCAATGACCTTCTCAATATCTGATACATGAGCAGTCTCTACTGTGGTGTGCATATATTTTAGCGGAAGAGAGATCAATGCTGTAGGCACACCTTCGTTTGAATAGGCGAATGCATCGGTATCAGTTCCAGTAGACCTAGATGATGCTGATCTTTGAAAATCGATCTTCTTATCTTCTGCAATAGCAATGAGCATATTCAATAGGTTGTTCTGTACAGCTGGGCCATAAGTTAGAACAGGCCCACTGCCTGCCTTTTGATCACCTTGTAGTTTCTTATCGTACATAGGTGAGTAGGTGTCATGACAAACATCAGTACAAATAGCTACATTAGGCTTAATTCTCGCTGCGATCATCTCAGCACCTCTCAAGCCAATCTCTTCTTGAACAGCATTCACTATATATAGTCCAAAAGGTAGCTTCTTCCCTTCTTCACTCAATCTTCTGGCAACTTGAGCGATCATGTAGCCACCGATTCTATTGTCTAAAGCTCTTCCGCACCAGTAATTACCATTCAGTTTAAAGATCTCATCATCAAAAACAGCCACTGTTCCCACATGAATTCCCATATCCAGCACTTCTTGCTTTGTAGATGCTCCAACATCGATAAAGATGTTCTTTAATGAAGGGGATTTTTCATTTTCCTTATCTCTTACATGTATTGCAGGCCAACCAAAAACACCTTTAACAGGTCCTTTGTCAGTAAGAAGATCTACCCTTTTAGAAGGAGCTATTTGATGGTCAGACCCACCATTTCTGATAACATAGATATAGCCATCATCAGATATATAGTTAACAAACCAGCTGATCTCATCTGCATGTGCTTCGATCACTACTTTATACTCGGCTTCTGGATTAATCACTCCCACTGCAGTACCATAGTTATCGGTAAAGAATTCATCGACATACGGCTTTAGGTAATCTAGCCAGATTTGTTGACCACTAGACTCGAAACCAGTCGGTGAGGTATTATTTAAATATTTTATTAAGAATTTCTCTTGATCCATTTCTATTACTTTTTACTTCAACACTAAAGTGGAATGTTCCCATGTTTTTTCTCAGGAAGTGTATCCACCTTATTTTCCAACATCTTAAAGGCTTTCATCAATTTCGCCCTAGTATCCTCAGGGATGATCACCTCATCTATATAACCTCTTTTAGCAGCACTATAAGGATTAGCGAATAAAGCGGTATACTCATCTACCTTCTCCTGTAGTTTAGCTTCAGGATCATCCGACTCTTTAATTTCCTTTCTGAATATGATCTCTGCAGCACCCTTCGCTCCCATAACAGCAATTTCTGCCATTGGCCATGCATAATTCATGTCAGCACCGATGTGTTTGGAATTCATAACATCGTATGCACCTCCATAAGCTTTTCGAGTGATCACAGTGATTCTAGGCACTGTTGCTTCGGCAAAGGCATAAAGCAATTTTGCCCCATTAGTAATGATTCCATTCCACTCTTGATCAGTTCCTGGTAAGAAACCCGGCACATCTTCTAAAACCAAAAGAGGGATATTGAAACTATCGCAGAACCTTACAAATCGTGCTCCTTTGGTAGATGCATTAATATCTAATACTCCAGCTAAAGAAGCAGGCTGATTACCTATAATTCCAGTACTTCGTCCGCCTATTTTAGCAAAGCCAACGATTATGTTCTCTGCAAAATTCTTATGAACCTCAAAAAATGAGTCTTTATCTATGATATGCTCGATCACATCATGCATATCATAAGGCTGATTGGCGTTATCCGGAATGATCTCATTCAATCCTTTTCTTATCTCATCTCCTTCATCATAACTATAGATCGGTGCATCATCTTCACAGTTTTGAGGAATATATGAGAGCAATCTTTTGATATCGTTGATGCATTGAACCTCATTGGCTGAAGAAAAATGAGTAACTCCACTCTTTGTACTATGCGTACTTGCCCCTCCCAATTCTTCAGACGTCACATCTTCTTGAGTTACAGTCTTCACCACATTAGGTCCAGTTACGAACATATAAGAAGAATTCTCCACCATAAAAATAAAGTCAGTAATGGCTGGAGAATAAACAGCTCCACCTGCACAAGGCCCCATAATGGCTGAGATCTGAGGAACAACACCAGAGGCTCTTGTATTTCTGTAGAATATATCTGCATAGCCCCCTAAAGAGACGACACCCTCTTGAATTCTCGCACCTCCACTATCATTTAAACCAATAACCGGAGCTCCATTCTTCATGGCAAGATCCATGATCTTGCAGATCTTTTCTGCGTGAGTCTCTGATAGAGAACCTCCGAAAACGGTGAAATCTTGTGAGTAAACATAAACCAATCTGCCATTTACGGTTCCATAGCCAGTTACTACACCATCTCCAAGAAAGACCTGTTTATCTAAACCAAAGTCTTTAGATCTATGCTCGACAAACTTTCCTATTTCTTCGAAAGAGCCTTCATCAATAAGCAATTCGATTCTCTCTCTTGCCGTTAATTTGTTCTTCGCATGCTGGCCATCTATACGTTTCTGTCCACCACCTAAAAGAGCCTGCTCATTTTTCTGTTTAAGCAATTCATACTTCTCTGCTTTGGTCAATAATTTAACCCCAGTATCATTCGATTTCTTGTCCGCCATAGGTTCTTCTAGATTTAGTAGCCAAAGATATAGACATCAATGGAAATATGAATTTGAATGGTCTGAATTGTGAAGCATTAGCCTCTATTTTTTAGTAAATAACCTTTATATTCGGCCAGATTTTGGAGCGATTGGTATGAGGAAAGCAGTCATTGATTTGGGCACCAATACTTTTCACTTGTTCATTGTAGAACAAGAAAAGTCTGTGCTCAATACTCTCTACAAAGAAAAAATTGCTGTAAAAATCGGTAAGAATGGCATAAGCAAAGGCAAGATTGCTAATGATGCAATGAAAAGGGCTGTTCATACGCTCGAAGTCTTCAAAACGGTTCTCGATCAATTTGAAGTAACGGAGGTCACCGGAGTAGCCACTAGCGCCATTCGTAATGCTGAAAACGGACAAGAGCTTCTCGACAAGATCAAAGAATCTACAGGGATTGAAATTAGAAAAATAAGTGGCGATGAAGAAGCTGAACTTATTTTTAAAGGAGTTCGGGCAGCAGGTGCCATTCAGAGTGATAATGAACTAGTCATAGATATTGGAGGCGGAAGTGTTGAATTCATCATTGGTAACATCAATAAAGTCCTTTGGAAACAAAGCTTTGAGATAGGTGCTCAGAGGTTACTAGATAAGTTTCATAAAAAAGACCCAATAGCGCCAAGTTCTGTAGACAGTATGTTCGAATGGTTAGAAATTGAACTTGCGGAACTTAAAAGCGCTATACAAGAATATCAGCCAGAAGGAATTATTGGCTGCTCGGGAACATTTGACACTTTAACAGAGATCTATTTCAAATCAATCAACGAAGAAAGACCTATTGACTCCAAAATATTTCAACTTCCTGTTAAAGTTTATAGGGATACGCACAGAGAATTATTAACCAAGGATAAACAAGCACGGCTGAATATACCTGGCATGGTAACCATGAGAGTCGATATGATCGTTGTAGCCAGTTGTTTGATCTCTTATATAACAGACCTAATTCCTACCGACTATATTACTTGCTGTACCTATGCACTCAAGGAAGGTTTACTTTTTTCTCAAGAAGGAATACTAATCGCTGAAAAACAGTAATTTCAATTGAATGAATCACTATTCACACGAACAACTCTTTAAATTTTCTAAAAATGTTTTTAAAGCGATGGGCTGCTCTGAGCAAGATGCTGACATTGCTTCTCAAACATTGTTGTCTGCGGATATGAGAGGTGTAGACTCTCATGGTGTGGCGCGATTGAGTGGATATGTAAGACTTTGGGAGAAAGGAAGAATCAATCCTAAGGCCAAGATCAAGATCGTTCATGAAACGCCCAGTACCGCCACTGTCGATGGCGACTCTGGCTTAGGATTGGTTGTAGCGCCTTTTGCCATGAAAGTGGCTATTGAGAAAGCAAAAACTGCAGGCACTGGCTGGGTTGCTGTAAGAAATAGTAATCACTATGGCATAGCGGGGTATCATGCAATGAAAGCCTTGAAACATGATATGATAGGTATATCCATGACTAATGCCAGTCCATTGGTCTCTCCTACTTTCTCGAAGGAAAGGATGCTTGGAACAAACCCGATTGCAATGGCTATTCCTGCAAAGAAAGAACCACCTTTTGTCGGTGACTTTGCCACTACTCCCGCAGCAAACGGAAAACTAGAAGTCTTACAACGTAAAGGAGAGAAGGCACCTTTTGGTTGGATCCAAGATAACGAAGGAAATAACACAGATGATGCACACGGTGTGAAAGAAGGTGGTGCATGGTTGCCACTTGGCGGAGATAAACTTCACGGGAGTCATAAAGGTTTCATATTAGGCTCTATGGTTGATATTCTTTCCGCTGTGCTCTCGGGTGCAAATTACGGTCCATGGGCACCTCCATTTGTGAGCTTTTTAGAACCAAGTAAAGACCCAGTGGGTGAAGGCCTAGGCCATTTTTTTGGTGCTATGAGAGTAGATGCATTTAGACCCGCTGACGATTTCAAAAAGCATATGGATAATTGGATTCAACGCTTTAGAAACTCAGAGTCGGCAAACCCTAGTCAACCTGTCGTGATTCCAGGAGATCCTGAAAGAGAAAAGGAGAAGGAAAGAAGTACAAATGGAATCCCAGTTTTAGCGTCAGTGGAAAAAGACCTCCAAGAACTAGCTAGGAGATTTAAGCTAAGTTTTGATTAAAAAGTAAAGCCCCCTCGAATCACCCACTCACTACCATAAGGTGATCTTAAATCATCATAGAGTAAATTGTAAAGAATGGTTACGTTGATTCCACCTCGACCAAATACGGGTTGAAATGTACCTCCACCAATCATAAATCCTGGAACCCACTCTCTTTGTGATTCACCAGTTTGGAAGTTCGATGGCACATCAACGTTCATGCTTTCAATTCCTGCGTGTGCGAAAAAATTTTCAATGATATTATGTCTTGCGAATGCTCGACCTCCATAAGTGCTACCCGATACTTTAAAGGTATCATTAGATCCAAAAAAGAAAAACTCTCTAGAAAAGTAGATATAGTTTACTCCTAGCCCTACAGAAAAATCTTCATTGACCATGTATCCTACCAGTGGAGATACATCTATGAACGTACCTGCATTGCCAAAGCCTAAATTCAAGGAAAAGTTCCCTCCAAAATAAAGTCTGTCTTTAAAAGTTAAAGAGTCAGTCTCTTCCTCTTCAAAATAAACCTGTGATTGAGCAACTCCACTCAGTAGAAAATAAAATGTGATAATTGTAAATACCTTTCTCATCCTAATAAAAAAGTCCTTCTAAAAAGGACTCATACTTATTCTTCTTTGACAATAACGTAAAGATCTTCGCTCTGTTTCTTCATCATATATTTCTCACGAGCAAACTTCTCTAAAAGTTCTTTATTGCTATTCAATTCTTCACGGTTTTGTAAAACCTCGATTTTTTTCTCTTTATAAAACTCTTTTTGAGCTTTCAGATCATTCAACTTGTTGGCTAAGCTGACTTGAGAAACAACATCGTTAGAGTCAATGAAGAACATCCAAAAGAGAAAGAACACTCCAAATAAGAAGTAGAAGTTTTTGACAAACTTCGGAAGAAAGGTGAAAGGTTTCATATGATAAAGATAAGGAAGTTTTGACTTCAAAGTCAATTACAAAAAAAAGCACTCTAAAGAGTGCTTTTAATATTATATCTGAGGAACCAAAATCATACCCTAAAATGCTTTTCTAAAGTCTTTTCCAGGAAATTTAGCAACTTCTCCAAGTTCCTCTTCAATTCTCAATAGCTGATTGTATTTTGCCATTCTATCTGAACGAGAAGCGGAACCAGTTTTAATCTGACCTGTATTCAATGCAACTGCAAGATCTGCAATGGTATTATCCTCAGTCTCACCGGATCTATGTGACATTACAGCAGTATAGCCATTTGTTTTTGCTAAGCTTACTGCCTCAATAGTCTCAGTTAAGGTTCCGATCTGATTCACTTTGATCAAGATAGAGTTTGCAATTCCATTATCAATTCCTCTTTGAAGTCTTTCAACATTGGTAACAAACAAGTCATCCCCAACTAACTGGACTTTATCTCCAATCTTATCTGTTAATGCTTTCCAGCCTTCCCAATCATCTTCAAACATTCCGTCTTCAATAGAAACAATTGGGTATTTAGAAGAAAGCTCAGCAAGATAATCTGCCATTTGAACTGGCGTTAATTTCTTACCTGTAGAATCTTTGAAGTAATAAACCTTCTCATCTTCTAGGTAGAATTCAGAAGACGCTACATCTAATGCATAAACCACGTCAACCCCTACTTTATAACCTGCATTTTCAACAGCAGTAGAGATCACCTCCAGGGCCTCATCATCAGAACCTAAGTTAGGTGCAAAACCACCTTCGTCACCAACGTTGGTTGCAAGTCCTTTATCAGAAAGAACTTTCTTCAAGTGATGGAACACTTCTGTACCCATTCTGATCGCATCTGAGAAAGTCTCTCCTCCCACTGGCATGATCATGAATTCTTGAAAATCGATTGAGTTATCAGCATGTGAGCCACCATTGATGATATTCATCATTGGCACAGGAATAGTATTAGCACTAACTCCTCCTACATATCTGTAAAGCGGTAAGCCAAGCTCTGCTGCTGCTGCTTTTGCGACAGCTAGAGAAACACCTAGGATGGCATTTGCTCCCAAATTTCCTTTGTTTGGAGTTCCATCAGCTTCAAGCATGATCTTATCGATCAAGTTCTGTTCGAACACAGAAAAACCAATAACTTCTGCAGCTAGAATGTCATTGACATTCTGGACAGCTTGAGACACTCCTTTTCCTAAATATTTTGATTTATCGCCATCTCTTAATTCAACAGCCTCGTGAGCACCCGTTGAAGCTCCAGATGGAACTGCTGCGCGGCCCAAAATGCCATTTTCAGTAATCACATCAACCTCTACTGTTGGATTACCTCTTGAATCGAGAATTTGTCTCGCGTGTACGCTTTCAATTAAGCTCATTTTATGATTTGATTAAATTGATAAATTGGTCAAACAAATAACGCGAATCGTGAGGCCCCGGAGAAGACTCTGGGTGATATTGTACGGAAAACGTTTTCTTACCCTTTACTTTAATACCAGCACAAGTATTATCATTCAGATTAACATGAGTAAGCTCAACAATATCTGATTTTTCAACATCTTCTCTGTTTACAGCAAACCCATGATTTTGTGAAGTAACTTCACTCCTACCTGACACTAGGTTTTTAACCGGGTGATTCAATCCTCTATGGCCATTATGCATTTTGAAAGTAGGCACACCACAGGCCAAAGAAATGATCTGATGACCTAAGCAGATACCAAAGAGTGGTTTATCTGCCTCCATAATCTTTTTCGCTGTCTCAACGGCATAATCCATTGCCGCAGGATCACCCGGTCCGTTAGAGAGGAAGTAACCATCAGGATTCCATTCTTCCATTTCTTCGTAGGTAGCCTTAGCATTAAAGACCTTCAAATATGCCCCTCTACTTGACAAATGCTTGAGGATACTGGTCTTTACCCCAATGTCCAAGACAGCAATTTTTGTTTCGGATGAATCATCTCCGACAAAATAAGGCTCTTTAGTTGAAACAAATGAGGAAAGCTCCAAACCATTCATATCTGGAATCTCAGCTAATTTGACTGCTAATTGTTCATCGGAAAGGCCTTCAGAACTAATGATGGCATTCATTGCACCTTTATCTCTTATGTGCCTAACCAGCAAACGAGTATCCATTTCTGAGATACCAACAATGTTATTCTTATCCAGATAGTTCTGTAAAGAATCTGTTCCTGTAGGTCTACTAAAATCTTCAGAGAAAGTGTTGACGACAATTCCTCTTATTTTTGGAGAATCAGATTCCTGTTCGTCATCTTCCACACCATAGTTCCCTATGTGTGAAGTTGTATTAACAACGATCTGTCCATAGTAAGAAGGATCTGTATATACTTCCTGATAACCGGTCATTCCGGTATTAAAGCAGATCTCTCCACCTGCTGTTCCAATTTTACCTATGGCAATTCCTTCGAAACGAGAACCGTCTGCGAGTAGCAAAACTGCCTTTTTTTGAGATTGATCAAACGTTTTTTGCGACATATCTTGATGGGCGTGCGATTTTTCGCATCGTGCAAAAATAACGCGTAATAGTTACGGTGCAAAACCTAAATCAAAAAGCCTTGAAAACTTCGTGATTATGCCACCGCTTTTACCGGAACCTGAACTGTTGATTTAGCAGGTCTGCCTAAGTCATAGAGCATACTTACATGAGCCTTTACCGCTTGCCGGAATGTTGGTTTGGAATAATAAGGAATACCGAATTCCTCTGCTGTTTCTTTTACTATAGGAGCTAATTTTCTATAATGAACGTGGCAAACATGTGGTAATAGATGATGTTCGACTTGAAAATTCAATCCTCCAACTAGCCAAGTTAAAAGTCTGTTGTTAGGACAGAAATTTGTGGTAGTCAATAGTTGATGAACGGTCCAATTATGTTCCACTTCTCCAAAATCATTTGCTAATGGAAATTCAAGCTTTGGCATGATATGAGCCATTTGGAAAACAAACCCTAGCGCCAACCCTGTAACAAAATGCATACAAATGAATGCCAAAACAACAATGCCAGGACTAACAGGAAGCACAATTAAAGGTATGACTAAGGCATAAACATAGTATGCAAGTTTCCACACCAAAGCAGTCATCTGAGCATTCTCATACTCGTTTTTACCTTTCAGGAAACCCATATCCTTGAACTGCTTCAGCTTCTTAAAATCCTTAGCAGTTATCCAAGAAAGTGTCGATAAACCATAAAAAAACCAAAAGTATAAATATTGATATTTATGAATGGGTTTTAATTCACGATGTGGATCGAACCTAAAGAAAGATGGCTGATCCAGATCGCTATCCATTTCATTGATATTAGTATAACTATGATGTAATACATTGTGCTGAATAGTCCAAACGGTTGCATTAGCACCTATTAAATTCATCGTAAGGCTTAAGAGATGGTTCACAGTCTTATTCTTGGAATAAGAACCATGATTAGCATCATGCATAACGCACATGCCAATACCAGCTGTTCCAAGTCCACTAATAATGTAACAGGCGAACACCAATGGCGCTGAGACAATCAACCCTGTACCCATCAAGATAAGTGGCACAACAAAGGCTGAGACCATTAATATAGTCTTAAGATACATGCTTGTATTGGCATGTTGCGGCAGCTCATTCTCTTTAAAATAAAGGCTAACGCGTTTCTTGAGGGTGTCCGAGAATTCAATGTCTTTAGTTCTCGAAAATTTGGGATGCTTGATAACTGTTTAGTTTAAGGTTGAACTTCAAATAAATTCAAAACAACTATGAAAACAGTGTGCAGATTTTCAGACAGCTGGTTTTATTATTGATCAAGGCGTAAGGTACTAAACAAAGTCCCCATCTACCAAATAAACTTCAGGCTAAGTAAAGTACTAAAAAAGGGACAAACCTACTGGCATGTCCCTTCAAGTGTTTTATGAAAAACTCTTTGCTTGTTAGTCTTTCTTCTCTTCTTCAGAATCTTCAGCATCAGCATCAGCAGAAGCTTCAGGTTTCTTTTTTGTTTCAGTAGATTCTTCAGTAGCTGCCTCTTTTACTTCAGCAGTAGCATCTTCAACCACCTCTTCTGTCTCATTTGCAACCTCTTCTGCAGGAGCATCTTCAACTACTGTAGCTTCTTCTACAACTGCTGGTTCTGCTTTAGCTTCAGAAGAATCACTCTTCTTACCACCTCTTCTACTTCTTCTAGTTTTCTTCTTATCTTCTTTAGCTTCTCCTAGTAACAATTCATTAAAGTCTACTAGCTCGATGATACACATATCAGCATTATCACCTAGTCTATTGCCAGTTTTGATAATTCTTGTATAACCACCAGGTCTAGTAGCAACTTTCTCGGCCACTTCGTTAAAAAGTGTAGTTACAGAATCTTTGTCTTGCAAATAAGAGAATACTACTCTTCTTGAAGCCGTTGTATCATCCTTCGCCTTTGTAATCAAAGGTTCAACGTACTTTCTTAAAGCCTTTGCTTTCGCAACGGTAGTAGTAATTCTTTTATGCTGAATCAAAGAAGAAGCCATGTTAGAAAGCATCGCTCTTCTGTGCGGTGCCGTTCTACTCAAATGATTGAATTTCTTCCCGTGTCTCATCGCTTATTCCTCCTCAAGTTTATATTTCGATAAATCCATACCGAAGGTCAAGTTCTTGTCTGCAACAAGTTGCTCTAGCTCAGCTAATGATTTCTTACCGAAGTTTCTAAACTTCATCATATCAGAAATCTCAAGCCTTACAAGATCGCCTAAGGTACGTACATCCGCTGCTTTCAAACAGTTGTAGGCTCTCACTGAAAGATCTAGATCATTCAATGGAGTCTTCAATAGCTTGCGCATGTGAAGCATTTCCTCATCAACTTGCTCTGGCTCATCTAATGCACCTGTTTCTAAGATCATGTTCTGATCAGAGAACAACATGAAGTGTTGGATTAGAATGTGAGCTGCACCTTTCAATGCATTCTCTGGGTGAATTGAACCGTCAGTTTTGATATCGATTACCAACATTTCATAGTCAGTTTTCTGCTCAACCCTTGTGTTCTCTACACTATATTTAACATTCTTGATCGGAGTGAAGATGGCATCGATCGGAATAAAACCGAAAACCTGCTCAGATGGCTTATTATCCTCAGCAGGAAGATATCCTCTACCTTTTTCAACAGTAAGCTCAATCTCGAACTTAACTCCTGAGTCTAAGTTACAAACTACATCTTCTGGATTCAGGATCTCAAAAGCACTTGTGAATTTTCCAATGTCACCAGCAGTGAATTTATCCTGACCTTCGATCACAACATTGATTTTGTTGTCTACAGTATCGGAGATTTTCTTGAACCTAACTTTCTTAAGGTTAAGAATGATCTCAGATACATCTTCTACAACACCTTCGACAGTTGAGAACTCATGCAATACACCAGGAACCTTGATTCCAGTGATTGCATAGCCCTCCAAAGAAGAAAGCAATATTCTTCTTAGTGCATTACCAATGGTTACCCCGTAACCTTTTTCAAGAGGTTTGAACGTGAACTGACCGTGAAAATCGTCAGCCTTCTCCATCACCACTTTCTCCGGGATTTGAAATGCAAGTATTGACATATATCTAATGTTTAAAAGGTTCTTAAATTGATTATTTAGAGTAAAGCTCGACAATAAGCTGCTCCTTAATGTTCTCAGGGATATCTTCTCTGGTTGGAACATTAATTATTTTACCAGCTAAGTCAGACTTGTTAAACTCTAACCATGGGTATCTCTGCACTGTATTTGCAGCAACACTATCAGAGATCAACTCTAAAGATTTAGACTTTTCTCTTACTGCTACTATATCACCAGGCTGAACATGAAAAGACGGTACGTTCACGATTTCACCATTAACAGTGATGTGTTTGTGAGATACCAATTGTCTTGCTGCTCTTCTGGTAGATGCAATACCTAATCTGTAAACAGTGTTATCTAATCTTGCTTCCAATAATTGAAGTAAGATCTCACCCGTAACACCTGATCTTCCTGAAGCTTTTTCGAAAAGGTTAGCAAACTGCTTTTCTAAAACACCATAGGTGTATTTAGCTTTCTGCTTTTCCATTAACTGGACAGCGTATTCAGATTGCTTTCTTCTTCTCCCTCTTCCATGTTGGCCTGGAGGGTAAGCTTTCTTCTGTAATGCTTTGCTATGACCGAAAATAGGATCGTTAAACCTTCTCGCGATTTTAGCCTTTGGTCCTTTATATCTTGCCATTACTATCTAAATTTCTTTATTAAACTCTTCTTCTTTTCGGTGGACGACAACCATTATGTGGTAATGGAGTCACATCACGAATTACAGTTACTTCTATACCAGTGTTTTGGATCGTTCTAATTGCTGATTCACGACCAGAACCTGGTCCTTTCACAAACACTTCAACTTTCCTTAAACCAAGGTCGTACGCTTTTTGAGCACAATCTTGTGCGGCCATCTGTGCGGCATATGGAGTGTTCTTTTTAGAACCTTTGAAGCCCATCTTTCCGGCAGAAGCCCAAGAGATTACTTGACCTTGTTGATTGGTCAAAGAGATGATGATGTTGTTGAAAGACGCTTTGATGTGCGCCTGTCCAAGAGCATCAATCTGCACTACTCTTTTCTTAGCTTTATCTTTTCTTTTTTGAGCCATCTTAAAATATCTTTTTCGGCATTAAAAACTCACCTATTACTTAGTTGCTTTCTTTTTGTTAGCAACAGTCTTTCTCTTCCCTTTTCTAGTTCTCGAGTTATTCTTGGTATGTTGACCACGAACAGGAAGCCCTCTTCTGTGTCTTAACCCTCTGTAACAACCAATGTCCATCAATCTCTTGATACTCATTTGTACCTCAGACTTAAGAGCACCTTCAATTTTGAACTCCTCACTAATGATAGTTCTGATGCTTTTCTGCTGATCGTCATCTAGGTCGCCAATTTTGGTATTTCCATCAATACCCGCCTTTTCCAATATGTAGTTGGAAGTACTACGACCAATTCCAAAAATATAGGTTAACCCAATTTCGGTTCTCTTGTGATCTGGAATATCAACTCCTGCAATCCTTGCCATAATTATCCTTGTCTTTGTTTGAATCTAGGATTCTTCTTGTTAATCACGTATAGCTTTCCATTTCTACGAATGATTTTACAATCTTCGCTACGCTTCTTGATTGATGCTTTTACTTTCATCGCTCTTTATTTATACCTGTAAGTAATTCTTCCTTTTGTTAAATCGTAAGGTGACATTTCAAGTTTTACTTTGTCGCCCGGTAATATTTTGATATAGTGCATTCTCATTTTTCCTGAGATATGAGCTAGTACTATATGTCCATTTTCAAGTTCAACACGGAATTGTGCATTCGGCAACGCCTCTACAATTGTTCCGTCTTGCTCTATAGATCCTTGTTTAGCCATATTATATTTTTACTACTTCTTCTATGTATTTATGACTTGTCAAAATTTCTGTTCTATCCTTGAAGATGGCCACCGTGTGCTCAAAATGTGCTGAAGGCTTCCTATCTTTTGTTCGAATGGTCCATCCGTCACTTTCCTGCACTATATGTCTTGTTCCTAAATTGATCATGGGCTCAATGGCTATCACTAATCCCTCATTCAATTTCGGTCCTCGACCTCTTTTACCATAATTTGGAACTTCAGGACCTTCATGCAAGCTTCTGCCTAATCCGTGTCCAACAAGTTCTCGAACTACTGTGTAACCCTTACCTTCTACAAAATTTTGAATTGCAAAAGCGAGGTCACCAATTCGATTACCAAACTTGGCCTCTTCAATACCTATATACAACGACTCTTTCGTTGTTCTTAAAAGTGACAATGTCTCTTGAGAAACGTCTCCTACAGGGTATGTGTAAGCGCTATCGCTATGGAAACCTTGGTAGAAGACTCCACAATCTACAGAGATTATATCACCGTCTTTTAATTCGTATTCACTCGGAAAACCATGAACTACAACTTCGTTCGTAGAAATACAGAGTGTTGCGGGGAAACCACCATAACCTTTAAAGGAACCGGTTGCCCCATGATCTGCGATAACCTCTTCTGCGACTTTATCTAGATCTTTTGTTTTTATGCCAGGCTTAATAAGCTTGGCTACTTCACCGTGAGTCTTTGCCAATATTTCGGCACTCTCTCGGATTTTTTGAATTTCTTCTTCAGTCTTATATAAGATCATATTTACGCTACAGCCATGTTCTGAGATCTACCTCTCATCTTTCCTGATTTCATCATGCCTTCATAATGTCTCATCAAGAGGTAGCTTTCAATCTGCTGAAGCGTATCTAAGATCACACCAACCATAATCAACAAAGAAGTACCTCCAAAGAAGTATGAAAATTGTTGACCAACTCCTGCATTGTAAGCGAAAGTTGGAAGGATAGCGATTATTGCCAAGAAAATAGATCCAGGCAAAGTGATCTTATCTATAACCCCTCCGATAAATTCGGAAGTTGGTCTTCCAGGTTTAACACCCGGTATAAATCCACCATTTCTTTTCAAGTCGTCTGCCATACTAGATGGATTAACGGTTATTGCTGTATAGAAGAAGGTGAAGGCAATAATCAATATTGCTGATACAACTGTATACTGCCAAGAGTAAGGATTAGAAAACACGTTAGCTATTGTATATGCAAAATCATAATCCTCTTGCCAAATCTGACCTATTAATGTAGGTAAGATCATTAATGCTTGGGCGAAAATGATAGGCATTACACCAGCCGAGTTTACTTTAATAGGAATGAATTGACGCTGACCGCCATATACTTTCCCTCCAACAACCTGCTTAGCATATTGAACAGGTATTCTTCTAGTAGCTTGAACTAAAGCTACGGTTACAATAACAACCCCGAAAAGGATTAATATTTCTACGACAGAGAACAGAGCTCTGCTAATTCCATTCGTCTCAATGAATTCAACCCATATTGCACCAGGCAAACTAGAGATGATACCGATCATGATCAGCATTGAAATCCCATTTCCAATACCTTTATCAGTAATCTTCTCTCCTAACCACATACAAAACATGGTTCCTGAAGTAATTAATACCATTGAAGAAATAGTAAAGAAAGTAGGATCAATGTTTTGAGAAATCGCCTCTTGCGGGATATATGCTCTCAAGTAACCTACACTCTGAGCCATGGTAACCAAAATGGTTAGCACTCTCGTGATCTGCGTTAATTTCTTTCTACCCGACTCACCTTCTTTTTGCATTTTCTGGAAACTAGGTACAGCCACAGTCATCAACTGAATAACGATGGATGCAGAGATGTAAGGCATAATACCCAATCCAAAAATTGACGCTCTACTAAAAGATCCTCCTAGAAGAGTGTTAAGAACACCAAGAATACCGTTATCAGTATCACTCAACATAGTAGGATCTACACCTGGTAATACCACGAATGATCCTAGTCTGAAAATGACAAGGAATCCTAGCGTTGCCAGAATTCTGTTCCTTAGTTCCTCAATGGAAAAAATATTTCTTATGGTGCTGATGAATTTCTTCATTAGATTAAAGCTTTGTAACAGTACCTCCTACTTCTTCTATAGCTGCCTCAGCAGTTGAAGAAAATTTGTGAGCTGTCACCTCTACTTTTGCTTTTAATTCTCCTCTTCCTAAAATTTTTATCAAGTCGCCTTTACCAGCTAAACCATGAGCAGAAAGCACTTCTGCATTGATCACTGATTCACCTGACTCCTCGTTCAACTTTTGAAGTGTATCTAGGTTAATCGCTTTGTATTCCACACGATTAGGATTAGTGAAACCAAATTTCGGAACACGTCTTTGAATCGGCATCTGACCTCCTTCGAAACCAGATTTACGAGAGTAACCAGATCTTGACTTGGCACCTTTGTGACCTCTTGTAGAAGTCCCGCCTTTACCAGATCCTTGACCTCTGCCTATTCTTTTAGTCTTTTTTGTAGAACCTTCAGCAGGTTTTAATGTATTCAGTTTCATCTTATGCTTCCTTTACAGATACAAGGTGATTTACTTTGACAATCATGCCTGAAATCTGAGGAGTCAATTCTAACTCTACAGATCTATTGATTTTACCCAAGCCAAGTGCCTGAATCGTTCTCTTTTGTCTTTCAGGTCTATCGATGGTACTTCTAGTCTGTGTAATAATAACCTTCGCCATTTCTAATTACCCGTTAAAAACTTTTTCTAATTCAATACCTCTTTGCTCTGCTACTGCATAAGGATCTCTCATTTTCAATAGCGCATCAAATGTAGCTTTCACCACGTTATGCGGATTAGAAGACCCTTTTGATTTAGCAAGTACATTGTGAATACCCGCAGATTCGAAAACAGCACGCATTGCACCACCAGCAATCACACCAGTACCTTCAGACGCAGGCTTAACCAATACTAGCCCGCCACCATATTTACCGATTGTTTCGTGAGGAACGGTACCTTTTAATACAGGAACCTCAACAAGGCTTTTCTTGGCGTCATCAATTCCTTTTGTGATAGCATCAGTCACCTCATTAGCTTTACCTAATCCGTAACCTACAGTTCCGTTTCCATCTCCAACAACAACAATTGCTGAGAAACTGAATCTTCTACCACCCTTGACAACTTTCGCTACACGCTTAATGGCAACAACTTTTTCTGTTAAGTCGATGTCACTAGCTTTAACTCTATTCATTTTTTGTGTCATCTCTTATTAAAATTTAAGACCACCTTCTCTGGCGCCATCTGCCAAAGCTTTTACTTTACCGTGGTAGACATATCCGTTTCTATCAAATACAACCTGTGAAATCCCACTTGCCGTAGCTTTTTCAGCTAATTTTTTACCAGCCTCTTTTGCCAGCTCAATGTTGGTGTTTTCCTTAGCACCTACCTCGTCAGAGGATACAGAAGCTAAAGTATGACCTTGCTCATCATCAATAATCTGAGCATAAATTTTCTTATTACTCTTGAATACCGAAATTCTTGGTCTGGCAGTAGTTCCAGAAATCTTATTTCTGATACCTCTTTTAATTCTAAGTCTACTTGTACTAATCGACATCTTAACTCTTATTTAGCAGCAGTTTTACCAGCCTTCCTTCTAATCTTCTCACCTACGAACCTAATACCTTTACCTTTGTATGGTTCGATTTTTCTAAGTGAACGAATCTGAGCAGCAACCTGCCCGATCAACTCCTTATCGAAACTTTCTAAAGTAACAGTAGGGTTCTTACCTTTTTCCATCTTAGCAGATGTTGCTATTTCTTCAGGTACTTGCATGTAAATGTTGTGAGAATAACCAAGGTTTAGTTCTAACACATTGTTAGTAACAACTGCCTTATACCCAACACCTACAAGCTCTAATTCTTTAGTATATCCTTCGCTAACCCCAATAACAGCATTATTGAAAAGCGATCTATAAAGACCATGAAGGGCCTTATGTCTTTTTTGTTCAGTTGGCCTTTCTATTGTAAGAACACCTTCTTCTAACGTAACCTTGAAATCAGGATCATAATCCTGAACAAGTTCTCCCTTTGGACCTTTAACAGTAACCGTTGATTTAGTTACGTCTACAGTAACACCAGAAGGAATATCTATAGGTTTTTTACCAATTCGTGACATCTATCTATAATCTAGTAAACGTGACACAATACTTCTCCACCAATGTGTTGTGTTCTAGCTTCCTTATCAGTCATAATACCTTTAGAAGTAGAAATAATAGCGATTCCAAGACCGTTCAACACTCTTGGAAGCTCTTCAGCACCCACATATTTTCTAAGCCCCGGCTTACTGATTCTTTGAAGCTTCAGTATTGCTGGGTCTTTAGTTCCTTTGTTGTATTTCAAGGCGATCTTAATCTTTCCTTGTACACCATCATCTTCGAACTTATAGTTCAAGATGTAACCTTTTTCATGAAGCACCTTAGTCATTTCCTTCTTCAAATTAGAAGCAGGAATCTCAATGACTCTGTGTCTCGCTTTGATTGCGTTTCTAAGACGCGTTAAATAATCTGCTATTGGATCAGTCATTTTTAAAATAGTTTACGCTTTCAGCGCGAACATCTTGGCGATATCACCCAAGTATGCTCATTTATAAATGTTAAATACCTCCCGGCCAAAACCGGCCTGCAAAGGTATTAAATTAATTCTGTTATTGAAAGAAAGTTTACCAGCTTGCTTTAGTCACTCCAGGAATTTTTCCTGCAGATGCCATTTCTCTAAAGGTTACTCTAGAGATACCGAATTTTCTCATGTAACCCTTAGGCCTACCAGTAAGTTTACATCTATTGTGCAACCTTACTCGCGATGAGTTTCTCGGCAATTTGTCAAGACCTACATAGTCACCTTCAGCTTTAAGCTTTGCTCTTTTGTCAGCATAGCGAGCTACAAGTCTCTCTCTCTTTCTTTCTCTAGCTTTTACTGCTTCTCTTGCCATGATCTAGTTTTGTGGTTTTTTGCCAGATGCGAAAGGCATACCCAACGCTTTAAGCAATTCATAACTCTCTTCGTCCGTATTCGCTGTAGTTACGAACGTAATGTCCATACCAGTAATCTTGTTCACTTTATCGATTGAGATCTCAGGAAAAATAATTTGTTCCTTAACCCCTAAAGTGTAATTACCTCTTCCATCAAACCCTTTGTCTCTTACTCCCTGAAAGTCTCTAACCCTAGGAAGAGCAATGTTCAAAAGTCTATCGATGAACTCATACATCTTATCACCTCTTAAAGTAACTTTTGCTCCAATTGGCATACCATCTCTCAACTTAAAGTTTGAGATAGAATTCTTGGCTATTGTAGGAACAGCCTTTTGACCAGTAATGGTCGTAAGCTCTTCTACCCCAACGTCTACCAATTTCTTATCAGCTACAGCAGCTCCAATACCCTTATTCAGCACTACCTTAGTTACCTTTGGTACCTGCATGATTGTAGTATATTCGAACTTCTCTTTAAGAGCAGGAATAATATCCTTCTTATATAAATCTTTTAATCTCGGACTAGCCATTCTTAATTACCTCCCCAGATTTTTTTGAGTACCTTACTAGTTTACCATTCTCATCTGCTTTTCTACCAATTCTAGAAGCTTCACCAGAAGCTGGATCAACTACCATTAGGTTAGAAAGATGAATAGAAGCTTCCGTCTTTTCTATTCCACCATTAGGATTAGAAGCAGAAGGTTTAATGTGTTTTGACACAACATTTACTCCTTCAACGATAGCTCTATATTTTGAAGGAATTACTTCAAGCACTTGTCCGGTCTTGCCTTTGCTATTTCCGGAAAGAACTTTCACAGTATCCCCTTTTCTCACATGAAGCTTATTCACAACTGTTTGTTTCTTATTCATGATTACAATACTTCAGGAGCCAATGAAACAATTTTCATGAATTGCTTTTCACGCAATTCCCTTGCTACAGGTCCGAACATACGCGTTCCTCTTGGCTCATCGTTGTTGTTCAATAACACTGCTGCATTATCTTCGAAGCGGATATAAGATCCGTCTTTCCTTCTCACTTCTTTTTTCGTTCTAACAATCACAGCTTTTGACACTGTACCTTTTTTAAGGCTGCTAGATGAGTGAGCAGTTTTGACTGAGACCACAATCATATCTCCTACTGTGGCGTACTTCTTCTTAGTACCACCAAGAACACGGATACAAAGCACCTCTCGGGCACCACTATTATCCGCTACACTAAGTCTTGATTCTTGTCTAATCATGATTACTTGGCTCTTTCAATTACTTCTACTAGTCTCCAACGCTTGTTTTTACTCAGCGGACGAGTCTCCATGATTTTTACGGTATCACCGATACCACAATCATTCTTTTCGTCATGAGCGGCAAATTTTGTTGTCTTTTTAACAAACTTACCATAGATCGGGTGCTTTTCTCTTCTCTCGACAGAAACTGTGATGGTCTTATCCATCTTGTTACTGGTTACTACACCGACTCTTTCTTTTCTAAGATTTCTGGTCTCCATTGCTTGATTTAGTTAGCAAGTTCCTTAGCCCTTAATTCTGTTTTCAACCTTGCGATCAAACGTCTTGACTGTTGGATCTTCATTGGGTTCTCAATAGGAGAAATAGCATGGGCAAAATTTAACTTTTGCAAGCTGCTAGATTCCGTATTTATCTTTTCTTTAAGCTCATCTAATGTGAGCGCTTTGATCTCTGAATTCTTCATAATTATCCCACGTAATCTCTACGTACAACAAACTTGGTTGAAAGTGGCAACTTTTGAGCTGCGAGCCTTAAAGACTCTTTCGCCAATTCAATATCAACACCAGATGATTCGAACAATACTGTTCCTGGCTTTACCACAGCTACCCAATAATCAGGAGCACCTTTACCTTTACCCATCCTTACTTCGGCTGGTTTTTTGGTGATCGGTTTATCAGGAAAAATCCTGATCCAAACCTGACCTTGTCTCTTCATCGCTCTCGTCATTGCAATACGTGCTGCCTCTATCTGACGGCTAGTAATCCAACCTGCTTCTAGAGACTTAATACCGAATGTACCGAACGATAAAGTATGTCCTCTCCCGGCCACGCCTTTAACGCGACCTTTTTGCATCTTTCTAAACTTGGTTCTTTTAGGCTGTAACATCTTCTCTCCTTTTTACAGTTGGGTTACTTCTTCTTATTTCGGTTTGGTCTACGACCACCTCTTCCTCCACCCATTTGGTTAGATACACCAACGTTAGGGGAAAGGTCTCTTTTACCGTATACTTCTCCTTTAAAGATCCATACTTTGATACCAATCTTTCCGTAAACTGTATCAGCTTCAGAAATAGCATAATCAATATCAGCTCTTAGTGTATGCAAAGGAATTCTTCCTTCTTTATACATCTCAGTTCTTGCCATTTCAGCTCCACCAAGACGACCTGAACATTTAATCTTGATTCCTTGAGCACCCACTCTAATGGCAGAAGCAATAGATTGCTTCATTGCTCTTCTATAAGAAATTCTAGCCGCTAATTGTTGAGCAATTGACTCACCCACTAATTTTGCATCAAGTTCAGGTCTTTTGATCTCAAAGATGTTGATCTGAACATCCTTACCAGTCAATTTCTTCAACTCTTCCTTGATACGGTCGACTTCCTGACCACCTTTACCAATTACAACTCCAGGTCTTGCAGTATGTACCGTAATGGTGATTCTCTTAATAGTTCTTTCTATGATTACTTTAGAGATGCCACCTTTAGGAATTCTAGCACTGATGTACTTCCTGATCTCTTGGTCTTCAACCAATTTATCAGAAAAGTCTTTTCCACCATACCAGCTCGAATCCCAACCTCGTACAACTCCTAATCTGAAACCAATAGGGTTAACTTTCTGTCCCATCTGTTATTAATTCTCAGTTTCGTTATTAACTACTTCCTCATCAGCGGTAACTACAGCCGCGCTTTTAGACGCCACTACAAGTGTTACATGATTGGATCTTTTTCTTATTCTGTGGGCTCTACCCTGTGGTGCAGGTCTTAACCTCTTTAACATTCTGCCACCGTCTACGCGAATTTCTTTTACGTAGAGATTTGCATCTTCTAGTTTCTCGTCCTCGTTTTTAGATTGCCAATTAGAGATTGCTGAAAGCAACAATTTCTTAAGTCTAGCAGCACCTTCTTTAGGCTCGAATTTCAAGATGTTCAACGCAATATCTACGCGCTCGCCTCTGATCAGGTCAGCGACCATTCTCATCTTACGAGCAGAAGTCGGAACATTGTTAAGTTTAGCAAGTGCTTCCATTATCTTCTCTTATCTTTTTTAGCGATATGACCTCTAAAGTTTCTCGTTGGAGCAAACTCACCGAATTTGTGACCTACCATATTTTCAGTTACAAATACAGGGATGAATTTATTTCCATTATGTACTGCAAAAGTGTGACCGATAAAGTCAGGAGAGATCATAGATCTTCTTGACCAAGTCTTGATCACAGACTTTTTACCAGACCCTTCCATGGCTTCCACTTTGTTAGCCAATCTAAAATCGATATATGGACCTTTTTTTAATGAACGTGCCATGATAGATTATTTCTTTTTACCGATTATAAGTCTATTAGAATATTTCTTAGGAGTTCTAGTCTTCATCCCTTTAGAGTAAAGACCATTTCTCGATCTTGGGTGACCCCCAGAAGATTTACCTTCACCACCACCCATTGGGTGATCTACTGGGTTCATTACAACACCTCTTACTCGAGGTCTTCTACCCAACCATCTTTTTCTACCAGCTTTTCCAAGCCTTACATTCATGTGCTCTGAGTTACCTACAGAACCTATAGTAGCCATGCAAGTCGCCAAAATGTTTCTTTGCTCTCCAGAAGGAAGCTTAACGGTTGCATACTTCCCATCTCTCGCCACTAACTGAACATAAGATCCAGCACTTCTCGCTAATGCAGCACCTTTACCTGGCTTGAATTCCACATTATGAATGATAGTACCTAAAGGAATCTTAGCTAGTGGAAGTGCATTACCCACTTCTGGCGCAACCGACTCACCAGAAACAACCTTCTGATCAACTTGCAAACCTTGTGGAGCAATGATATATCTTTTCTCACCATCTGCGTAATAAAGCAATGCAACTCTAGCACTTCTAGACGGATCGTATTCTATACTTTTAACAGTTGCCGGGATATCAAATTTGTTTCTCTTGAAATCAACAATTCTGAGTTTTCTCTTATGACCACCACCTAAATAGCGCATAGTCATTTTACCGGTATTATTTCTACCGCCAGACCTTTTAAGAGGAGCTAGCAAAGACTTCTCAGGAGTAGACGCAGTCACATCCGCGAAGTCTGGAGCTATTCGGCCTCTAGTGCCTGGAGTCATTGGTCTTAATTTCTTTACACCCATCTTAATTCAATTAAATGCCGCTGTAAAAATCGATTACTTCTCCTTCAGCAACAGTTACAATTGCTTTTTTATATGATGTACTTCTTCCAGAGACGACTCTAGATTTAGTGTATCTAGATTTGAGTTTACCCTGATAGTTCATGGTATTCACATCTTCTACAGTTACACCGTACATATCTTCAACAGCCCTTTTGATTTCAACTTTGTTGGCATCTCTGTCAACAACGAAACCGTATTTTCCTTTTTCGTTAAGGGCTGAAACTTTCTCAGTAACTAATGGCTTCTTTAAAACACTCATCTTTAAATTACTTTAGAAGGTTTTCTAGCTTTTCAATTGAACTTTCGCTAATCAATAGGCTGTCTGCATTTAACACATCATAAGTGTTTAAAGAATCAGCCGTTGTGATTTTTGCATTCTTAAGGTTTCTACCTGAAAGAGTAACATTCTTATTACTTTCAGAAAGAACCAAAAGAGTCTTTTTATTGGATACAGAAAGTCCACTAAGAACCTGTACAAAATCCTTGGTTCTTGGTGCATCGAAAGAAAAATCCTCCAATATCACTAAACCTTGATCTTTTACTTTGTAGGCAAGAGCAGATTTTCTAGCAAGTACTTTCAGCTTCTTATTTAATTTAAAGCTGTAATCTCTTGGCTGAGGACCAAACACTCTACCTCCACCTCTGAAAATAGGAGACTTGATACTACCAGCTCTAGCTGTACCTGTACCCTTTTGTTTTTTGATCTTTCTCGTAGAACCAGTTATCTCTGCTCTTTCTTTAGACTTATGAGTACCCTGACGTTGGTTAGCTAAATATTGCTTAACGTCTAAGTAGATGGCATGATCGTTTGGCTCAATACCGAAGATATCGTCTGAAAGATTAACCTTTCTCCCAGTGTCTTCTCCACTATTTTTTAATACTGCAATCTCCATCTTCTTATTTCTCTAGTACTACGATTGAATTCTTTGCACCCGGAATTGAACCACTCACTACGATAAGATTCTTTTCTGGCATCACTTTCATCACCTTCAGGTTTAAAACCTTAACTCTATCATTACCCATTCTTCCTGCCATTCGCATTCCCTTGAATACTCTTGCAGGATAAGAGGCACCACCGATAGAACCCGGAGCTCTCATTCTGTTGTGCTGACCGTGGGTAGCTTGTCCTACACCACCGAAGTTGTGCCTCTTAACTACACCTTGAAAACCTTTACCTTTAGAGGTTCCGATCGCATCAACAAAATCGCCTTCCTCAAATACATCAGATACATTGATTGTATTCCCAAGAACGACCTTATCTTCGAATTCTTCACGGAAATCTCGAAACTCAACTACCTCTTTCTTTGGCGTTGTATTGGCCTTTTTGAAGTGACCTTTCAACGCTCCTGGCGTGTTCTTTTCTTTACGCTCTCCGTAGGCGAGTTGTACAGCTCTATATCCGTCTGTCTTCTCATTTTTTACTTGCGTAACTACACAAGGACCAGCTTCTATAACCGTGCATGCGACATTAAGCCCATCGGCACCATAGATGCTAGTCATTCCGATTTTTTTTCCGATTATTCCAGACATCTTTTAATTCATTTATCACGCTCTAAATCGAGCGTTTCCGCAAAACGGACTGCAAAGATAAGGAATTAATATTCTGTAACAAACAGCTGAAATAGAATTTGACCAATTATTTCAGTCATCTCTAGACAACCTGCTTGAAAGCTTCCTTTGCATAAAAAAGAGGCCGCTCTTTAAAGAACTGCCTCTTTATATTTTGCGGTAATTTAAACTTATACCTTAATTTCTACATCAACACCAGATGGAAGCTCGAGCTTCATCAAAGCATCAACAGTTTTTGCACTTGAAGAGTAGATATCTACTAATCTTTTGTAAGTACAAAGCTGAAACTGCTCACGCGATTTTTTATTCACGTGTGGCGATCTTAATACTGTAAATTTCTCCTTAACAGTTGGAAGAGGAATTGGACCACTCACAATAGCTCCGGTTGTTTTCACAGCTCTTACGATTTTCTCTGATGACTTATCCACCAAGTTGTGATCGTATGACTTTAATTTGATTCTTATCTTCTGTGTCATTTTCTTCTAATTTACAGCTTATTCACCCTTGGTTTTAGCGATTACACCTTCAGCGATGTTGTTAGGAACAATATCGTAGTGAGAGAACGTCAAAGAGGCAGTTGCTCTACCTGATGACATAGTTCTTAGATCAGTAACGTATCCGAATAATTCAGACAAAGGTACATCGGCTCTCACAACTGCAGAAGTTCCTTTAGTATCCATGCCTTTCATGATACCTCTTCTTCTGTTCAAGTCACCTGTAATAGACCCTGTATATTCATCCGGAGTCACTACATCTACGCTCATAATCGGCTCCATTAATTTTGGAGTCGCTTTCTTAGCAGCTACTTTAAAACCAAGTCTTGCAGCCATTTCAAATGAAAGTGCATCTGAATCCACATCGTGGAAAGATCCATGATACAATTTCACTTTCATATTCTCTACTGGATATCCTGCTAAAGGACCATTCTCCATCGAGGATTTAAATCCTTTTTCAATAGCAGGGATAAATTCTTTAGGAATTACACCACCAACGATCTTATTTTCAAATTGTAGACCTTCTTGTTCGTAATCTTCGTCTTTTGGACCAATCTCGAAAACGATATCTGCGAATTTACCTTTACCACCAGTCTGCTTTTTGTAAACCTCTTTGTGATCAACCGTTGAATTGATAGATTCTTTATAAGCCACCTGTGGCGCGCCCTGATTCACTTCTACTTTAAATTCTCTTTTCAGACGATCCATTATGATATCTAAGTGAAGCTCACCCATACCCCTTAGAATTGTCTGTCCAGTTTCTTCGTCTGTATTAACAGTCAATGTAGGATCTTCTTCAACCAACTTAGCGATCGCCATACCTAGTTTATCAACATCCGCTTGAGTTTTAGGCTCAATAGCGTAACCAATAACTGGTTCTGGGAAGATCATTGATTCAAGAACGATCTTGTTCCCTTCATCACAAAGAGTATCACCTGTCTTAATATCTTTAAACCCTACAACTGCAGCAATATCACCAGCATGAAGTGCATCAATCTGGTTTTGCTTATTAGCATGCATTTGGAAGATTCTCGAAATTCTTTCCTTCTTACCTGTTCTTGTATTATAAACATAAGAACCAGAACTCAACATACCTGAGTATGATCTAACAAAACAAAGTCTACCCACGAACGGGTCAGTTGCAATTTTAAATGCTAAAGCTGCAAAAGGGCCATTAGGATCAGGATGTCTTGCGATTTTCTCTTCAGTATCTGGATCAGTTCCAACAATGTTATCTCTGTCAAGTGGTGAAGGAAGTAATTCCATCACGTAGTTCAACATAGATTGAACACCCTTGTTCTTGAATGCAGAACCACAGAACATTGGCACAAATGCTAAATCAATGGTAGCTGCCCTTACGGCTGCGATGATCTCTTCTCTTGTGATAGACTCCGGATCTTCGAAGTATTTCTCCATCAAGGTCTCATCATACTCAGCAACTGCTTCAAGCAAGTGCTCTCTGTATTCAGCAACCTCATCGATCATGTCTGCTGGAATTTCGATTTCGCTATAGGTCATACCCATATCATCTTCATTCCAAACAATGGCGATGTTTTCTACAAGGTCTACAACACCTTTAAAATTCTCTTCAGCACCAATTGGTAATTGCAAAGGAACTGCTGTGGTACCCAACATTTCTTTAACCTGTTTACACACGTTCAAGAAGTCAGCACCCGCACGGTCCATCTTATTTACGAAACCTAATCGAGCTACATTGTAGTTATCGGCTAGTCTCCAGTTAGTCTCAGACTGTGGCTCAACACCATCAACCGCTGAGAACAAGAAAACTAGACCATCTAATACACGAAGTGATCTGTTTACCTCAACAGTAAAGTCAACGTGACCAGGAGTATCTATAATGTTGATGTGATATTCTTCATCTTTATAAGGCCAGAAAACAGTTGTAGCAGCAGAAGTAATTGTAATACCTCTTTCCTGCTCCTGCTCCATCCAGTCCATAGTAGCAGCACCATCATGAACCTCACCAATTTTGTGCGATACACCAGTATAATATAGGATACGCTCGGTAGTAGTTGTTTTACCAGCATCAATGTGAGCAGCGATACCGATATTCCGAGTCAATCTTAAATCTCTTGCCATGGTTAGTTTAGGAATTAAAATCTAAAGTGTGAAAATGCTTTGTTGGCATCTGCCATTCTGTGAGTATCATCTTTCTTTTTCACTGCGGCTCCTTCGCCTTTAGCTGCAGCAATGATCTCACCTGCTAGTCTTTCTGTCATGGTTTTCTCACCTCTCTTACGAGAGAACATGATCATCCATTTAATACCTAGTGAAGTCTTTCTTGCAGGTCGTACTTCAGTTGGCACTTGAAAAGTAGCTCCTCCTACTCTTCTTGATTTTACTTCAACTGAAGGCATGATGTTACTCAATGCTTTCTTCCAAGTCTCAAGACCATTCTCACCAGTACGCTTTTCTGCCAATGCAACTGCATCATAGAAAATGCCGTAGGCAATACTCTTCTTACCATCCACCATTAGGTAGTTCACAAACTTTGTTACCAAAGTATCGTTGAACTTTGGGTCAGGAAGAATATATCTCTTCTTTGGTTTAGCTTTTCTCATTATTAATAATTGATTATTTCTTGTCTTTTGGTCGTTTAGCACCGTATTTCGATCTTCTCTGAAGACGACCGTTCACTCCAGCTGTATCTAAGGCACCACGAATGATGTGATATCTTACACCTGGAAGGTCTTTTACTCTTCCACCTCTGATCAATACAATAGAGTGCTCTTGAAGGTTGTGACCTTCTCCAGGGATGTAGGCGTTAACTTCTTTACCATTAGTTAACCTTACCCTAGCCACTTTTCTCATTGCAGAGTTAGGTTTCTTTGGAGTAGTTGTATACACCCTCGTACAAACCCCTCTTCTCTGCGGGCAACTATCCAAAGCAGGAGACTTCGATTTAGAAGTCAACTTTTTACGGCCCTTTCTTACTAGTTGTTGTATAGTAGGCATTTACAGAATTTTAGATTTTATTTCCTAGTTACAAATTTCGGACTGCAAAGGTAGTGAAAGAAGTTTTTTAAACAAACACTTCATCTCAAATAAAAAGCATGTCCCGACTCGTTCATAATTCACTATGAAAGAGTCATATATCATCAAAAAAGGGTTACCGAAGTAACCCTTTCTATATATCTCAATAGAACTTTTAAGCCTCACCCATAGTACCTCCGAAATTCATCGGAAATTTTGGAGGCTCGTCACTTTGTTTAATCGGACCAAAGTTGTTCTCGAACTTGTCGATATTATCCTTTAATGCAATTAATAAGCGCTTGGCATGTTCTGGAGTGATTACAATTCTAGACTTTACTTTGGCTTTAGGTACGCCAGGCATCATCTTTATAAAATCGATCACGAACTCACTGTTGGAGTGAGCAATCATCGCAAGATTAACATATTGTCCTTCAGCCACTTCTTCTGAAAGCTCAATATTTAATTGATTTTGCTTCTTTTGCTCTTCTTTCTCCGCCATGCTTTAAAGTTCTACACTTTCTTCTGATTCAGAATGATAAGCCTCACTGGCAGCTTCAAGCTTTTCTAGCTCTTCTTTGTTGCCAACTATCAGATCATCGTACTCTCTCATGCCTGTACCTGCAGGAATCAAGTGACCAACGATCACATTCTCTTTCAAACCATTCAATGTATCGGCTTTACCTTTAATTGATGCTTCACTTAGAACTTTAGTAGTTTCCTGGAATGAAGCGGCAGAGATAAAGCTATCTGTACCTAATGATGCTTGAGTAATACCCTGCAATCTTGGTTTAGAAACGGCTGGTTGAGCATCTCGTACTGTTACCAATTTCATATCTTTTCTTCTCAAGCTAGAATTTTCATCCCTTAACTCTCTTGGAGAAACGATCTGACCAGGTTTCAAGTTTTCAGAATCACCACTCTCAGCCACTACTTTCATGTCAAGAATGGCATCATTCTCTTCCATGAACAAGAATTTATCTACTGTTTGACCAGGTAGGAATTGAGTATCACCTGCATCGATAATCTCAACCTTTTGCATCATTTGCTTAACAATTACTTCACAGTGTTTATCATTGATCTTCACACCTTGAAGTCTATACACTTCTTGAATCTCATTTACCAAGTACTCTTGTACTGCAGTTGGTCCTTGAATATTCAAGATATCATTTGGAGTAATTGCACCATCAGATAGAGGATAACCAGCTCTTACAAAGTCATTGTCTTGAACAAGAATGTGCTTAGACAATGGAACCATGTATTTCTTCTTCACACCATCTTTAGATTCGATGAAGATCTCTCTGTTACCTCTCTTGATACCACCATAGGTTACTACACCATCGATCTCAGAAACAACAGCCGGATTCGAAGGGTTTCTTGCTTCGAATAATTCTGTTACTCTTGGAAGACCCCCAGTAATGTCTCTCGATTTACCCATAGTTCTAGGTATTTTAGCCAATGGCTGACCTACCTTCACTTTGTCTCCAATATCAACAGAAAGGTGAGCTCCTACAGGAATATTGTATGATTTAGAATCGTCCTTGAAGTTAACTATAACAGCAGGGTTCTTATTCTTATCTTTTGTATCTGTAATTACCTTTTCTCTGTGACCTGTTTGTTCATCAAATACTTCTTTGAACGTAACGCCTTCTTCGATCGACTCGAAATCTATAGTTCCATCAAATTCTGACATGATGACTGCGTTGTAAGGGTCCCACTTACATAGTGTCTGACCTTTTTCAACCTTTTCCCCTTCTTTTACCAAAAGGATAGCTCCATAAGGAACGTGGTTAGAAATCAACACTTTCTTGGACTTAGGATCAATCACTTGGATTTCACCCGTTCTACCCATTACAATGTTTACTTTCTTTCCACCATCGTCAGTTGACTGTAATGATCTTAGTTCTTCGAACTGAATCACACCATCAAACTTAGAAAGGATACTAGCATCAACAGCAATGTTCGAAGCAGTACCTCCAACGTGGAATGTTCTAAGTGTAAGCTGAGTACCAGGTTCACCAATTGACTGAGCGGCAATTACACCTACAGATTCTCCTTTTTGGACCATGTCATTTGTAGAAAGGTTTCTACCATAACACTTACCACAAACACCTCTTTTAGATTCACAAGTCAATACCGATCTGATCTCTACATCCTCAATTGCTGATTCATCAATGTGATCAGCGATCTTCTCTGTAAATTCTTCACCAGCAGAGATAATCAACTCCTCAGTAATAGGATCATATACATCGTGTACGGAAACTCTACCTAATATTCGCTCAGATAATGGTTCAACAATATCTTCATTGTCTTTCAATGCAGAAACAGTCAATCCTCTAAGGGTACCACAATCTGCCTCATTAACAACACAGTCCTGAGCAACATCTACTAGACGCCTGGTCAAATAACCAGCATCAGCAGTTTTCAAAGCTGTATCCGCAAGACCTTTACGTGCACCGTGAGTTGAGATAAAGTACTCCAAAATCGAGAGTCCCTCTTTGAAATTGGATAGGATTGGGTTTTCGATGATTTCCTGTCCTCCTGAAGTTCCAGACTTACGAGGCTTGGCCATCAGCCCTCTCATTCCGCTGAGCTGACGAATCTGCTCTTTAGACCCCCTTGCTCCAGAGTCGAACATCATGTAGATTGAGTTGAACCCTTGCTTATCGGTCTTCAACCGATCCATTAAGATATGCGTCAATCTAGAATTGGTATGAGTCCAGATATCAATGATCTGATTGTATCTCTCATTGTTGGTTATAAGCCCCATGTTGTAGTTGGCTTTCACCATATCTACATCCTTGGTAGCCTTGTCTACCAGTTTTACTTTCTCAGGTGGAATTATTACATCCTCAAGGTTGAACGATAGTCCACCTTTGAAGGCCATGTAATAACCTAGGTCTTTGATGTCATCAAGGAATTTAGCCGTCTTAGCCATTCCCACGATGTTCAAGATGCGACCGATGATATCCCTTAGGGATTTCTTGGTCAGTAGTTCGTTGATGTATCCAACACCTTCTGGAACAAGCTCATTGAAAATCACTCGACCACAGGTGGTTTCTATAATCTCATGAGTTTCTCCATCTGCATTAGGATACTTCACTTTGATGTTCGCATGAAGGTCCAATTGGCCTTCGTTATTCGCGATAATCACTTCCTCGGGAGAGTAAAAGGTTACTCCTTCTCCTTTCACTACATCTTCCTTTGTGCTGAGCTTGGACTTGGTGATATAGTAAAGTCCAAGTACCATGTCCTGAGAAGGTACTGTGATAGGCGCTCCATTCGCAGGGTTCAGTATGTTATGAGATGCAAGCATCAACATCTGAGCCTCTAAGATAGCGGCATTACCAAGCGGAAGGTGCACGGC
>CBFIDS010000068.1:0-8618 GCA_965661435.1 Roseivirga sp. | reverse complement strand
CGAATGGGTGAAAAAAATCGGACTACAGCATGTCTATGAAACGCTCGAAGCCATTTACGAAGACACAAAAGAAGAGCGGTACAAGATCTGTCCGCTCCTCAAACGTGAATATCTTCTATTGACTTCATTACTCTACGGTAACTGATTTGGCCAGATTTCTAGGCTGATCTACATTGCATCCTCTCATCACTGCAATGTGATAGGAAAGTAATTGTAGAGGAATTACTGAGATCAATGGCATTAATGCTTCATGGGCAGCAGGTACTTCAATAATATGGTCTGCCATTGCTGCAATTTCAGTATCACCCTCTGTAACAACGGCAATCACCTGCCCTTTTCTTGCTTTTACTTCTTGAATATTTGATACAATCTTCTCATAAGACCCATCCTTTGTGGCAATAAAGACGACCGGCATATTCTCATCTATCAATGCAATTGGGCCATGTTTCATCTCCGCAGCAGGGTAACCTTCAGCATGTATGTACGAAATCTCTTTTAGCTTTAAAGCACCCTCTAAAGCAACTGGGAAATTATACCCTCTACCAAGGTATAAGCAGTTAGAAGAATCCTTAAATTTCTCTGCGATTAATTCAATCTGTGCATTCAAGTCGAGGCATTTAGCCACTTTATCAGGTATTGCCTCCAGCTCAACTATAAGATTTCTATAAGTACTCTCGGCCAAAGATCCTTTCTTGTTGGCTATCATTAAGGCCATCATTGAGAGAACAGATACCTGTGCGGTGAATGCTTTTGTACTAGCGACACCGATTTCAGGTCCAGCGTGAGTATAACTTCCTGCGTGAGTGGTTCTTGGAATTGAGCTTCCTACAACATTACAAACCCCAAGAATTGTAGCCCCCTTTTTCTTTGCCAATTCAATAGCTGCCAGCGTATCAGCCGTTTCTCCAGATTGAGAAATGGCTATAACAACATCTTTTTCTCCTACTACGGGATTTCTATATCTAAACTCGGAAGCATATTCAACCTCTACAGGAATTCTACAAAACTCCTCAAAGATATATTCTGCAACTAAACCAGCGTGCCATGAGGTACCGCAGGCTATGATCAAAATTCTATCGGCTTGTGAAATCTTATTGATGTAATCGAAAATACCACCTAAATGCAAATGCCCTTCCTTGGCATTTAATCGACCCCTTAAGCAATCACCAATCGACTTCGGCTGCTCAAAAATTTCTTTCAACATGAAGTGATCGTATCCACCTTTTTCAATGGCTTCAAGCTTCATATCAACCTTATGAACATAAGGCCTCATTTCTACATCCTCTAAATTCTTTATTGTTAGGGTATTGTTATGAATAATCGCAATCTCCTCATCGTCTAAATAAACCACTTCATTTGTGTATTCTATGATTGGAGTGGCATCAGATGCTAAAAAGAATTCGTCTTTTCCTAAACCTACTACTAAAGGACTGCCCTTCCTTGCAGCAATTACTAAGTCAGGATTTTCTTTAGAAAGGATAACAACCGCATAAGCACCTACTATCTTTGTCAGTGCTAACCGAACGGCCTCTACAAGGTCAACTTTAGTATTTAAGTAGATGTCCTCGATAAAATTAATAAAGACCTCAGAATCCGTATCGCTTTTGAAATCAAACCCTTTTGAAATCAGGTCCGTTTTAAGAGATCCATAATTTTCAATGATCCCATTATGAATCATTACTAAGTTCCCGCTATTCGAGGTATGGGGGTGCGCGTTATTGTCACTAGGCGGCCCATGCGTTGCCCACCTAGTATGGCCTATTCCGACAGTTGCTTTTAAATCTTTATCCTTAGCAAAATCGTGAAGTGTGGATACTTTACCTTGCTTTTTATAAACATTGAGATCACCATTCAATAGCGCTACTCCAGCACTATCGTAACCTCGATATTCTAAACGTTGTAGCCCTTTGATAATGATAGGATAGGCCTCTCGCTTTCCAACATAGCCAACTATTCCACACATAATTGAATTTTTTCTAAAGTAATTACAATAAAAATTTTACTGCAAGGTAGAGTAATAAATCTTAATTATGACCTTATCCCTATCTACGGTGAAGCCTCTAAATGTTGAATTCATATCACTTGGATAAATAAAGAATTCATCCCTCCGAAAGTTGTTTTCGTAGTAATCTTGAAAAAAAGAAGTGATAGAAGCTGAATAAATCGAGGTCTGTGTATTGTAAAATAATCGTACAGGGTTTGAACTACCCAGCTGATTTGCACCGTCTCTTTGTATCGTGCGGAAACTGTTACCATCCTGAATCCTCGTATTTCTCTCGTCAGTCATATATACTATTAAACTAGAAGGTAAAAATTGATCCCCCGATGAGGTAACAGGGCCCACAATTAATTCAGCTGAATTAATTATCACTCCCGGATTATTATCACTAAAGTTTTCTAGGTTAGATAGATTTACTTTTGTTACTAAACCTGAGCCAGAATGCACTCCTAAACTACCTGTATTATCATATTCCGTATTATCATCTATAACTGCCGCAAAAGCTGACCCAGAACGGTCGTATTCCACACCAAAGAAATAGGGCATAGAGAAACCATTTAATTCAAATTCTCTCTGCACTCTATCCGTGTTGTCTTCATTAGGCTCACTGTAATAAAGAATCACGCGAAAATTAATGCCAGACCTTAAACCGAAAATATTTCCATGCGAGTTATTAGCCCTGACTGCCAGACCTGGAAAATAAGCCTCAAAGTTATCTTGACTTTCAAATTCAGCAGTACCATTAATCAAGCCATTAAAAAATTCTTGCCCCCAAACGTCACTTGCATCTATTACATAACTAGAGTCTAGATCCTCAATGACAAGGGAACCTGATGCAAACAAATCTTGACTATACTGAAGTGAATTTTTAGAAATATAGATCGTGTCTTCGAATGTTTCAGTGATACTGTAAAGTTCAATATTGAGATCTCTATTAGTAAAAGAAGAGTCATGTAAGAAAGACACCTGAAATTCAACCTTCATTGAATCATAGGTTGCCTCATCATCAAATTCAGGAATATTATCAGTCCTTCCATTAATTCCAATATAACCTGTAGAGGTAATATTTCCCCATGGAGAATCTCTTAGTTCTCCAGCCATAAATCTACCCTGAAATGCAGTTATAACGGAATCTAATTGAACAATGGACGAATTAATATCGATGTCCTCAGATATGAATTCTACAGGAGCAACATCATCTGTTGCAATCCCAAAACTCCCTTTCTCCTCACAAGAATATGAAAGTGCGAGGCACATCAATAGTACCCCGCAATTTCTAATCTTAGCCAACAAGCTCATTGTATAAGTTATAGTACGAATCTAAAAAGTTATCGTCCTTTTCTATTGTATTAATAGTCTTCTGCTCTTGAATCTCATTGAGCAGATTATTTAAACTTTCACTCACTTCTTCCTCAGCCCTTATCACAGCATCAGAATATTGAGCTCCTGTCTTAATGAAACCTGCAAAATCTGCAGATTTTAGATTTTCTAACATACTGTCAGAAATATCCATCATCTTCACTTTATCTAACAACCCATCATCAAACTGATGTGCGAACGCATTATTATAAATAGTAAATACTGATTTAGTACTCTGAAATAATGGATCGTTTTTGTAAGTCGTTTTTAAGTACAGTGGAATTAAGCTTGTCATCCAGTCGTTGCAATGAACGATATCAGGTGCCCACCCCAATTTCTTTACTGTTTCTAAAACGCCCTTACAGAAAAAGATTGCTCTTTCGTCATTATCTTTATAGAAGTTGTCATTCTTATCAAAGAAGACTGACTTTCTATGGAAATAATCTTCATTATCGATAAAGTAAACCTGTAGTTTGGCATTTGGAATAGATGCCACCTTAATTACCAATGGCTTTTCTTCTTCGCCTACAGCAATATTTATCCCCGACAACCTAACAACTTCATGTAATCTGTTCTTTCTCTCATTGATGAGACCAAAGCGTGGAACTAAAATCCTGATCTCCATCCCTCGCTCTTGCATGGCTTGAGGAAGTTTTCGAACAAAGTCTGCAACTTCAGACGTTTGAAGAAAAGGGTTAATCTCACTCGCTACGTAAAGAATCCTTAATTTTGACATATATACTGAAAATTTAATGAAACCTCTTTGCTAAAAAGAAGCACAAAATTACGGATTTTTGCTTAAACTTCCTGCAAATCAACAAAAAAGGCTTCACCGACATAGATATTGTGGTGTTAATTATGGTTAATCAACAATGAAGGTACTTCACACAATACAAGAAGTAAGGACGCATTTGAATTCAATTGATTCTAATGAGTCAATTGGACTAGTCCCTACGATGGGTGCTCTGCATCAAGGGCATCTTTCTTTAATTGAACACAGCAACAAAGTATGTGAATTTACAATCACTACAATTTTTGTAAATCCAGCACAATTTAATAAGCAGGAAGACCTAGAAAAATATCCTAGAACTATTGAAGAGGATCTTGAAAAACTGGAAAAGGCCGGCTGTGATCTAGTTTTTATTCCCGAAGCTGATGAGATTTATCCTGGGAAACCAGAATTGAGCATCAACTTAGGAGTAATAACCGAAGAATTAGAAGGCAGATTCAGACCTGGTCACTTTAATGGAGTTGGATTAATTATTTCGAAGTTTTTTAACATCATAGAACCCAATAAGGCCTTTTTCGGTCAAAAGGATCTTCAGCAGTACCATGTTATTAAGAAATTGGCTTTCGAATTAAATTTCCCAGTAGAAATTGTCATGGTTCCTACGGAAAGAGAGGAGACCGGTTTAGCAATGTCCTCTAGGAATTTACGGCTGAGTGAAACTCAAAGGTTAGAAGCCAGCTTAATTTTTCAGACTTTACAAACTGCCAAGGAAAGTCTTTTGAAAGGCAGATCAATTAACTCAGTTAAATCTCAAGCACATGTGAGCTTTAGTAAATCTGAAAGCCTTACGCTAGAGTACTTTGAAGTTATTCACACTTCAAACTTTTTACCTATTGAAAAGGTGACCGATAAAGATCAAACAGCCATATGCACAGCAGCAGAAATTGGGGGAGTTAGACTTATAGATAACCTACCTTTAATTTCTTAGTTTCGCCACTCTAGTCACCCAGATTGAAAGTAAATCATAAAGACATAATCAAGTATTCGATCGTTCTTGTTACCACAGGAGGAGTCTTCTGGTATTTATTAAGACAAATGAATCTTGAAGACTTTAGAGGAGCTTTAGAGGAATTTAATTTTTGGTGGATTGCCTTAAGCATTGGACTTTCAATTCTTAGCCATTTATTAAGAGCCTGGAGATGGGGATTGTTGCTTAAAAGTTCAGGTCATCCTTCGACTCTCCTGAATAACTATTTTGCAGTAATGATTGGTTATTTAGCTAATTCTGTTTTTCCGCGCCTTGGAGAAATAACTAGATGTGGTGTCATCAATAGAACCGACTCCGTTCCTGTTCCAAAGGCCTTGGGCACAGTAGTTACTGAAAGAGTTATTGATCTCTGCATTCTCCTTCTACTGTCAGGTGTAACCTTTCTACTTCAGTTTAATCTATTGGAAAGCTACTTCGAGGATGCAATGTCAAACTTGAACACAAAACTAACGTCCAATTGGTGGCAATTATTAATGCTATTTATCATAGGCATAAGTTCGCTTTACATCTTATTCAAAAGTAACTTGGGTAAAAGGTTTGTATTTATAAAGAAGGTTCGCGCCTTCTTAAAAGATCTTTGGATCGGTATGCTAAGTTTAAAGAATGTCAAGAATCAGTTTGGGTTTTGGGCCTCTACCTTATCAATCTGGGCTCTTTACTTTTTGATGCTTTATGTCATTACTTTCGGTTCTCCTGTAACCCAAAACCTTGGCATTTTGGCAGGCTTCTCAATTCTTGTTATGGGCAGTTTTGGCATGGCAACACCAATTCCTAATGGTATTGGCGTGTTTCACACCTTAGTTGCAGGTGTTTTGGTACTTTATGGCATAGATTACGAACAAGGAATAATTTTTGCCACTATCATGCATACTTCGCAATTTATAACTGTATTGGTAGTGGGCTCCATTAGCTTAGTGCTGGTTAACGTTAAGAATAAGAAAAAAGCTTGAAGACAAGTATCAAAATAAAGAGTCAGAAAGAACTAAGAGCAACGATAGAAGGTTGGCAATCCAATGGCGAAAAAGTCGTTTTCTCCAATGGTTGCTTTGACATTCTTCATTTAGGCCATATTGATTACTTGGAAAAAGCTAGAAATCTAGGCGATAGATTAGTTATAGGGTTGAATTCCGATGATTCAGTGAAAAAACTGAAAGGCGAAGAAAGGCCTATTAACAAGGAGTTGGCGCGGTCAAGAATGCTTGCTGCTTTGGCTTTTGTAGACGGTATTTCAATTTTTAATGAAGACACCCCTCAAGAGCTCATTAAATTTCTTCAACCTGACATTTTAGTAAAAGGAAGCGACTATTCTATTGAAACCATAGTGGGTGCAGATTTCGTTATAGCCCGAGGTGGTGAAGTGAAAACAATAGATTTGGTGGATGGATATTCCACAACAGATATAATTAAGAAAATAAAGAGGTAGATATATGTATTTAGTATTGATCATCGGAGTAATGATCGTGAGCCTAGTGGTTCAACAATCATTAAAAAGTAAGTTCAAAAAATATTCAAAAGTAGGATTACAAAATGGTCTTTCGGGAGAAGAAGTGGCTAAACTAATGCTACGCGATAATGGTATTCACGATGTTGAAGTTATGTCCGTCAAAGGTAAATTAACAGACCACTACAACCCCGCAAATAAAACCGTAAACCTTAGCCCCGAAGTTTACAGCGGCAGATCGGTCATGGCAGCAGCTGTGGCAGCACACGAATGTGGTCACGCAATTCAGCATGCTCGCGCATATGGCCCATTAGAAATGAGATCTGCTTTAGTGCCTGTTCAACAAGCTAGTGGTAGAGTGATGAATATCCTTTTCTGGATTTTGATCATTGGCTCTTTTGGCTTAACTCTTTTTCCTATGGACTGGGCTATCATTGGTATCATTGGAGCATATACAATATTTACAATTTTCGCTTTCATTACCCTTCCTGTAGAATATGATGCTACAAAACGAGCCCTAGCTTGGGTAGATGAAAGAAATATAACAACTCCAGAAGAGCATGGAATGGCCAAAGATGCTTTGAATGCAGCCGCTAGAACTTACTTAGTGGCAGCTTTGGGTTCTCTCGCCATGCTCATGTATTGGGTGCTTGCATTCTTAGGTAATGATTGATTAGATTTTATTAGACATTTTAATAACTTTGCCTAACAATCGTTAGGCAAAGTTATTTGTATGAATTTCGAGTTGACAGAAGAACAATTAGCGGTAAGAGACGCGGCCAGAGAATTTGCTCAAACAGAGCTTCTTCCTGGAGTCATAGAGAGAGATGAAAAACAGCAATTCCCAGCCGAACAGGTGAAGAAAATGGGTGAGCTAGGTTTCATGGGTATGATGGTAGATCCAAAATATGGAGGTGGTGGAATGGATACCATTTCTTACGTTTTGGCGATGGAAGAAATTTCAAAAATAGATGCCTCGGCTAGTGTCTGCATGTCGGTAAACAATAGTCTTGTTTGTTGGGGACTTGAGAAGTTTGGTTCAGAAGAACAAAAAGAAAAATATCTAAAACCCCTTGCAACTGGAGAGAAGATCGGTGCGTTTTGCTTATCTGAACCCGAAGCAGGTTCTGATGCAACTTCTCAAAAAACGACTGCAGAAGACAAAGGAGATCACTATTTGTTGAATGGAACTAAGAACTGGATCACCAATGGTAATTCAGCTTCAATCTATTTAGTAATTGCACAAACAGACAGAGAAAAAGCTCACAAAGGAATCAACTGTCTCATTGTCGAAAAAGACATGGATGGCTTCGTTGTGGGAAAGAAAGAAGATAAACTAGGTATACGTGGATCTGATACTCACTCATTGATGTTTACAGATGTAAAAGTTCCAAAACAAAATAGAATAGGTGAAGACGGATTCGGTTTCAAATTTGCGATGTCAACGTTGAATGGTGGTAGAATTGGAATTGCCGCGCAGGCATTAGGTATTGCGTCAGGAGCATTTGAACTAGCACTAGCTTATTCTAAAGAGAGAAAGGCCTTTGGAAAAACAATTAGCCAACACCAAGCCATTCAATTTAAATTAGCCGATATGGCTACTGAAATTGATGCAGCAAGATTACTTTGCTTAAAAGCAGCGGCTTTAAAAGATCAAAAGAAGGACTTTGCTAAAGCTAGCGCAATGGCCAAGCTCTATGCTTCAAAAGTAGCCATGGATGTTACGATAGAGGCTGTCCAGGTACACGGTGGATACGGATATGTAAAAGAATATCATGTAGAAAGATTAATGAGAGATGCCAAGATCACTCAGATCTATGAAGGAACTTCTGAGATACAAAAAATTGTAATTTCCAGAGAATTACTAAAGTAGATTACAGTTCTTCAAAGCATATAGCCATTGACATTAAAAATTATGTTGATGGCTATTTTATTTTGTGAATTGTACAACCAATACTTAAATTGTACAACAAGAGACTGTGAATGACTATATTTTTTGAAAACTGATTATGGAAGACTACAATAAAATAATCGAATCACT
>CBFIDS010000067.1:0-81229 GCA_965661435.1 Roseivirga sp. | reverse complement strand
ATGGATTGAAGCAGATGGGAATCATATAACGATCCATGCTCAAGATGGTAGAGACTTCACCATTAGAAAGTCCTTAAAGGAGATTACAGATAGACTACCTAAGGACAGATTCTTAAGGGTTCATAAATCCTTTGTGGTCTTGGTGGATTCGGTTACCGCTATCGATACTAGTTTTGTTTATCTCGGTGAAAAGAAGATACCGATTGGCAGATCTTATTACAATGCATTTACCGCTACGCTGAATACCATCAGCGCTAGCTAGTTTCTAGAGTATTCTAGGATATTCACAGGTGTTTCACCGTCAGACTCGCTGATGGTGAAATATCTTGCCCCATCTATTGACCAAGCCACAGCTTCTCCTTGTGCTTCACTTTGGTAGGTTAGTCTTAAAGGTACTTTCGAAAGCATATCCATTATAGTCTCACCTTTAGTCCGTTTCCAGTAGTAAACATTTTCATAATTCTTGACAAGCAGTTCATTACCGGAAAATGAAAGATCAGCTGCTGTAATAAATGTATATGGAATTGTTGTTAAAAATCGAGCCGTATCTACTCTTTCTAATTCCTGAGGGTAACTGACTTTGTAAAGCCTAACCTCTGGTTCTCTCTTGGTAACAATGTAGATGTCTTTAGAATTAGGGTCAACAAATATGGCCTCAGCATCTCGAGCCCCATCTTCATAGACAAAATCTAACTTGTCATAATCTGATTCAATAATCGTACTGGTGAGAGGTATTTTTGATTCCTTTAAGTTTGGCTCAGGAGTTCTGTAGATCGAAAGAACATTTCTAACCGCATTGTTATCTCCAATATCTGCAACATATAAATAACTCAGCCCATCGATAGGGCCTTTGCCAATTGACATATCTTCCCAATCTCTATTTTGAGCATTCTCAAAGATCAGCCTACCAGAATCTTCACCCTTCATGTTAAACAGAAAAAGATGGGGGGCACCTCCACTGTCGTTATGTGACCATAAGTAATTGGAGTTTGAATGGCTTTGTGCCAATCCTGATGCTTCATTTAACCCAGAGAACTCAATTGGCGCAACTATTCTTGCACCTGTAAAAAGCTTGCTTATCTCTGCATCATCTTGTTGCAATGCGGCATTTTTAGCTCTAGGATCACAGCTTATGAAAAACGTAGAACCAATAAAAATGGATACTAGAACCATTTTATTGACTAAACTGATTCTAATATTCGACATACGATTTTTAGGAATTGATGTTATTTGAGTGAAGCTCTAACCTTTGCCACTTGAGCTTTGGTTACCATATCTTCGGCTTCATTACCCCAAGAGTTCATGACATAATTAAGCACATTAGCGATATCTTCGTCATTAAGACCAGAAGATGGCATCACTTGATTGTACTTTTTATCATTTACAGTAATCTCTCCCTGCAATCCATTAATCAAGTTTTTTATAGCTCTATCTGTATCTTCCATCAGATAATCAGACTTGGCTAATGGAGGAAATACATTAGGTATGCCTTGACCACTATCCATATGGCAAGCTAAACATACACCGTTATAGATAGCTTTACCTGCCTCCATGCTTTTCTTAAGCTTATCATCTTGGTCGGCAGATTTAAATGAAAAAGAAGCCAGAAGTATTCCGGCAAATAAAGTGGTTATAACTAATTTGTTTCTCATATCGAATTAATTCAGAGTACCTAAAGTACACAAGTTTCATTAATGAATTGTTCAAAATAGGCTAAAGGTCTATCTCTATTTGATTTCTGGTAAGATCATTGAATTCTTCTCTCTTTCTTATGAGATGAGCCTTCCCTTGATAGATCAAAACCTCCGCGGGCCTTAAGCGTGAGTTGTAATTAGAAGCCATACTAAAGGAGTACGCTCCTGCATTTTTAAATACCAATAGATCCCCTTCTTTAACTTCATTCAACTTTCTATCTAAGCCAAAAGTATCTGTTTCGCAAATGTAGCCTACCACAGTATAAACACGTTTTGTGCCAGAGGTATTAGATAAGTTCAGAATTTCATGATAGGCATCGTACATCATTGGACGAATTAAATGATTCAAACCTGAATCTACTCCTGCAAAAACGGTAGCTGGAGTAGTTTTAACAACATTTGTCCGCACCAGGAATAGTCCTGCCTCACTGGTTAAAAACTTGCCGGGCTCAAACCACATTTCAAGTTCCTTTCCGTATTCCTTACAGAAATCATTGAAGGCTGTTGAAAGTTTATTCCCAACGTCTTCTATATCAGTTGTAATGTCACCATCCTTATATGCCACTTTAAACCCGCTTCCAAAATCTATGAAGTCGAGGTTTCTAAAGTTCTTTGCCGCTTCGAATAAAATATCTGCACCTCTCAAGAAAACTTCAGCATCTAAAATATCAGAGCCGGTGTGCATGTGTAAGCCAACCACATTCAAGTTGTAGGTTGAAACAACCCGCAGGATATGAGCCATTTGATAGATAGAAATACCAAATTTAGAATCTGCATGTCCCGTTGATATTTTTTTGTTTCCACCGGCCATGATGTGTGGATTCAACCTGATACACACAGGGATTTCGTTATGGAATTCGTTACCAAATTGCTCTAAGATTGAAATATTATCCAGATTGATCATCACACCTAGATCTACAGCCTTTTTGATTTCATAGAATGAAACACAATTTGGCGTATAAAGTATCTGATCAGGTGCAAATCCCGCTTTCAAGCCTAGTCTAACCTCATGAATCGAAACACAATCAAGCTCGGAGCCATAACTCTTGAGTAACTTTAGAATGGAAATATTAGTGAGTGATTTACATGCGTACTTCACCTTCATGTTCACTTTACTGAACGCAGATTGTAAACGCTCTAATTGAGCCTTAATCTTATCAGCATCATAAACATATAATGGTGTTCCAAACTCCTCTGTAAGTTCAATAAGGTCTACACCTTGAACTTGATATCTCCCATTGACTAATTCCATGACTTATTAATTGAGCGCCAAATATATAGCCTATTCAACAAAAAGAGGAAGTTTGTTCAACTTCCTCTCTAGAATACTTAACTAAAACTCAAAAATTACTCAATAACTATTCGTTTTGTCAGTGCTTTGTTATTTTGAATCAGCTTCAACACGTAGATTCCCTTACCCTCATTAGTGAGGTCGATACGAAAATTATATCGCAGATCTTCAGGAGTTGCCAGCTTGTTATAAACTTCATCACCTTCCTCATCTACGATGATCACCTGAAGAGGGTCGTTACTTTTTGTTTGTAATTCAAGGTCGAATCTTCCATCACTTGGGTTTGGATAAAAGCTGATATCACGTAGCTCTAAACTTCCCATTTCATTAGTATTCACTAAAACTTTATCCTTTTCTTGTGCAGAAAGCACTCTAACCTGAGCTCGAGAAATTACTTTAACGTCATCATCTGATTCCTGTTCATAGTCTGACCATGAATTAAAACCATTTTTACCCCTCTTATCATCAAAGTCGAAATAAAAGTTCTGAAAACGATCTTTCATGGCATCTCTGAGAGAATCCATATCTGTTATCTTTTCTCCATTAAAATAGTAGGTACCATTGTCATTTCTGAAGTCGAATCGTTGCATCAAAGAATCCATATCCATAAATGCATCATCGTCTAAACTGAAAGAGAATGATGAGCCACCAAAATTTTTCATCATCTCTCGCATTCTTTCTTCCATTTCTCTAAATGGAGACATATCAAAAGCATCATCATCCCAAAAGCTTTGAGCCGGACCATTATGAAAGAAAAATTGAGGATTAGCTCCTCGTGAGCCAAACCCTAGAGACCTTTTATCGATGCCATATTTCTCGAGCTCTTCATCATTCTGCATCTCTTCGTGCGAGTCGTAAGTCTTCTCAAATATGGTTTCATCATCTCCTTTTCTTTGAGTGACCTTCAGCTTAATTCTACCATCGTTTGTTGTAGAAATAGATACAGATTGGCTCTGTCTGACATCTTGACTTTGCGCAACAGCTACCTCACATAAACCTATAGAGAGGGTTAAGGCTAGCATTAATGTTAAAATTGACCTTATCATTTTTTACCTTCTTTGTTTTTCAAATGTACTTCCTGAAAGCGCAAAACGTTGTTAAAAGCCGGTTAAACGATGTTAATAATTGTTAAGCATACATAGATGACATTTTATTAGATGTAATTTTAAATTGTGACGAAGAATAAGATACGTTGGTTGATCGGCTTGCTGAGCGTGGCTCTAATTGGGCTCATTGGATTCCAGTTCTATTGGATCAATGAGGTAAGTACTGTCAATAAAGAACGATTTTCTAAATCAGTAAATGATGCGCTCAACGAGGTGGCCTATAAATTGGCCATGATGAATGACCAGCGATTTCTGCAACAGAACATGAATAGTGGCGTACCTATTCAAGAATCCAGATTAGAAGCACTCCGAGATTCAATTACCCGTATTAGCAATTCAAGAAGTTTCGACCCAAATGGACCTAGAGGAGTACAGAATGTAGAGGAGATGTTTAACAGTATGTTCCAAGTACAAATCAATGAACAAACTGGACAAATGTACTTCAACTTCGATTTTCAAGCTTTTGTCAATCAACCTACATTTACCAATCCTCAAACACCTGCCAATAACAATCTGAGATTAGAACAGCAAATGAATAGGCGGATGGATATGCTCAAGAAGAGTTGGCTAGACCATCTTATGGGTAGCAACAACTTATATGAACGCATTCACCCTGCAGATCTTGACACTCTTTTAAAGAGGGAATTAAGAAATAGAGACATCAACTTAGAATATCACTATGGCATAATTGATGGTTCAGAAGGAGAGTTAAAACTTCTAAATGCTAATGTTCGAGAAGATGCGGAACATGTGCTGGATTCAGAGTTAAAGGCTAACCTTTTTCCAATGGACCTCGCTATAAAAGACTACTTCTTGGCTATAGATTTTCCTGAAGAAAAAAACTACCTGATGAAACAGGCTCTCGTGCCATTGTCAGCTTCGGGCCTGTTGATATTCATCGTTATAGGCTGTTTTGCCTACGCCATAATGGTGATCTTACGTCAGAAGAAGATCTCAGAAATAAAAAATGATTTCATCAATAACATGACCCATGAGTTTAAAACTCCTATCGCTACTGTTTCTTTAGCTACTGAAGCTCTTCAGGATGATGACATAAAGGGTAATAAAACGATCATTGATAGATATGTAGAAGTCATAAGAGATGAGAATAAGCGATTGGGTATGCAAGTGGAAAAAGTACTTCAGATCGCAAGTCTTGATAAGAAAGATTTCAGACTAAAGTTTGAAAAGTCTAATGTCCACGACATCATTGAAAAGGCATTAGTGAACATTACTATTTTAGTCGAAAAAAGGGGAGGAGTTATTAGTCACCAATTACTAGCCTCAAACTCAATTGTAGAAGCAGACAAGGTTCATTTGACTAACATTATTTACAACCTTTTAGATAATGCCAATAAGTACTCTCCTGACGCACCTGAAATACATATTCGGACAGATAGCATTTCAACAGGTGTGATCATTAAAATCTCAGACAAAGGAATTGGGATGACTAAAGAGGCAACTCAAAAAATATTCGATAAATTCTATCGAGTTTCTACCGGTAACGTACATGATGTCAAGGGATTCGGTCTTGGTCTATCTTATGTCAAGAACATAGTCGATATGCATCATGGAACGATTTCTGTTAAAAGTGAGATAGGAAAAGGAAGCACATTCAAAGTATTTTTACCCCACAAACATGGCTAGTTTTAAGATTTTATTAGTTGAAGATGACCCAAACCTCGGTCAGATATTAAATGAATACCTGACTTTAAAAGGTTATCAAACTACGCTTTGTAGAGATGGCGATGAAGGCTTATTAACGTTCAAACAAGAGCAATTCGATCTTTGTTTGTTTGATATCATGCTTCCTAAAAAGGATGGTTTTTCAATGGCTAAGGAGATCAGAAGAAATGATTCTGTAACACCTATTATTTTCCTTACCGCAAAGTCAATGAAGGAAGATACCATTGAGGGTTTTAAAATTGGTGGCGATGATTATATCACCAAGCCTTTCAGCATGGAAGAATTACTCTTGAGAATTCAGGCCATTTTAAGAAGAACTGCTGAAAAAAACCCACAGATATCTGATCAGAAAGAATTTGATTTTGGGGAATTTCACTATGATTATGATAAGCAACTTCTACTTCATGGTAAAGATCAAACTAAACTGACTTCTAAAGAATCAGAATTACTTCGACTTCTATGTTTACATATCAACCAACCACTTGATCGATCAACAGCCTTGAAGATTATCTGGAGAGATGACTCGTACTTCAATGCACGAAGCATGGATGTTTACATTGCTAAGCTCAGAAAACACCTCAGGCCCGACCCTTCTGTTCAGATCATGACATTGCATGGATCAGGCTTCAAACTCATCACTGATGCGCAGGTGACTGAATAAGGCATTTAACTTGTTCGGAAACTAATTCTTCCCTATATTCTAAGTCACATTTTTAATGATTTATTAAAAGAGGGCTTCAGTATTCTGATTAATAAATTATTACTTTTGGCCGCTTCAGAAGCTAAATCGCTACTATGATTCAAATTATTCCATCCATATCAATCATCGATGGTAAGCTAACAAGGCTTAAGCAAGGTGACTATTCGCAAGAAACCATATATAAAGACAGCCCTGTTGATATTGCAAAGCAATTTGAAGATTACGGAATAAAAAAGATTCATATCGTAGACCTGGACGGAGCAAGGAGAGGTCAGCCAGTGAACTACCATATATTAGAATCAATTGCAGGATATACAGACCTTAAAATCGATTTCAGCGGAGGTATCAGAACAGATGGTGATATCAATAAGGCTTATGAGCATGGCGCGACATCCGTGACGGCTTCATCTATTGCAATTAACAAGCGTGAACTATTCAGTTCTTGGATGATGTCTTTCGGTAGAGAAAAGATCACTCTCGGTGCCGATACTAAAGATGGAAAGATCACAATAAGAGGATGGCAACAAGTTTCAAATACAGACCTATATGAACATATTGAGTATTTCTACATGAGAGGAATCAAGTATGTTAAGTGCTCTGATGTGAACAAAGATGGAATTCTTGAAGGCCCTAACTTTAAGCTCTATCAAGATTTAGTAGAAAGGTTTCCAAATATTCATTTCTTAGCTAGTGGTGGGGTACGCTCTGTAGATGATATCAAGAAATTAGAGGATATCGGTTTGAAGGGAGTTATCTTCGGAAGAGCATATTATGAAGGCAACCTTAGTCTTAAAGACATGGAGAGCATCCTAAAATAGTTAGAACTGATAACTAATTCTTAAACTATAATTTCTACCCATCTCATCAGCATAATACCTGAATCGGTTCAAATAGTCTCTGTATATTGTATTCAATATGTTTTGAACACTTAGGTTAAATCGTATTGAGTGATCTCCTAGAGATTTCTCAAATCCCATTTCCAAGCTCATTAAAAAATAACTATCTGGTACATCCAGTAGGTCAAAAACAGATTGTTCTTGGCCAAAAAGATCTGAATTCTGATCATTAGCATCACGTATTTCACTGATCGATACAACTCGTGGAGCATTCCTCTGACGATCCGTGAAAGACATTTCAGTTCCGATATAGGAATTTATAAAAATTGGAATTTCAAGATCATATTGAAAAGCTCCTGAAAGATTATTTACTGGGATATTGATCAAAGGGCTGTTTTGCTTTTGGTCTTGAGCATAAATAATAGACACCTTTCCAGTAGTTTCTAATCTATCTGTAATCTCATACCTCAAATCAAAGTCCACACCTGTTAATAGTGCATTGGTTTGGCGATACCGGAAGATCGGAAATGCACCTCGAATCGTTAATGCAACATCCTCTGGTCTTAAATAGATGTAATCAGTAATGTAATTTAAGTATCCTGAAATACTCAAATTCATTCTTTGTGTTTGCTTTTCGAGACTAGAGATCCACTTGATGGACTTCTCACTATTCAGTTGGTCATTTCCCTCCTCGATTGCCGCAGCACCGTGATGTAACCCCTCACTATATAGTTCATTCACATGAGGAGCTCGCCATGCAGTACCAATATTAGTCCTGAACTGAAACTCGTTTGAAAGAAATAACAAGGCTCCAACTGAACCCGTCAAGTTACTAAAATCGAACTCTGGCTTTAAAAGGTTGTTTTGCTCATCGAACCTTTTGATCAAATAATGCTTGAAATCATACCTAGCTCCTGCTTCTAATTCATAATTAGATCGTACATACCTCCCGATCACATGTGCTCCAGCAGTCCAATTCTCAAAGTCTGGTATCAATGGTCTTATTCCAGTTCTAGGGTCATTCTCATTATTCTGATACATAAAACTTGTCCCAATATCCCAGTTCCAATTACCTTTAGGCATCATATCTAGGTCAAAATCTACCGTATGAGTGACAAGATCTAGTGATAAAGCGGGAATGGTAGATCGGCCAGCTCTCCTTATATCGAACTCCTCTCTATTGTTAAACTGAAGCCCATACTGTGCTGAAATTTCCCCCAGATCATCTAGGTCTAAATGGCCATTTAACTTAAGCAATTGATGATTTACCGCTTGATAAGGATTGTTAATATCAAAACTAAAGTCTTCTATGAAAAGAGGGCGTTCACTTCCTATGGCCCTTTCTAAATCCGTAAGGTTACCAATATGTGCACTTCTTAGTATGCCAATCTCTGCATCAAAACTGCTATAAAAAATCTCTCCTCCGAATGCATCTTTATGATAACCCAATCCTAAAGAAAAGTTATTTTCGGCTGTACCAGTATTAGTCAATCGATATTCAGGTGTTTGTGCGTCACCTGCTTTTTTAAAAGTTCCTTGAAGCCTCCACCCTAAACCTTCAACACCAGTTATACCTCCTTCTAGAAGCAATGAACTTGCGTGCATCAGATTATTTGAGGCGCCAACCAAACTGGCTTTTCCTGAAATCCCTGGTTTGTTTGGTAATTCTGCTGGATTAACTAGTATAACCCCACCAATTGCGTCTGATCCATATTTCACAGCCGCCGCACCCTTGATAAGTCTAAGATTATTCGCAACGAAGGGATCTATTTCTGGAGCATGTTCTTGACCCCATTGTTGTCCTTCCTGACGTATGCCATTATTAAGGATCAGTATTCTATTGCTATGCAAACCATGGATTACTGGTTTAGCTATGGTGGGACCAGATTGCAACATATTTACGCCACTTAAGCCAGACAAACTTTTACCTAAAGATTCCCCCGTAGTTCTTTCCAAAGCAAGCTCACCAATTTCTGTCCTCTTGATTGTTGCAATCTCTTCTACTCCTTCTTCTTCAACTACGACTTCCGAAAGATCCTGAACATCTTCTTGAAGGCGAATGGTCAAATTATTGATTGTACCGGTTAGTTGAAGTGTATCAATAAATGTTTCATAGCCCAAAAATCTTACCCTTAGCAAAGGTGAATCAGAGCACACATTCGAAAACTGAAACTTACCATCATTATCAGAAATGGTCGTTTTCTCAGCACGATCTAATAAGAAAAGAGTGGCAAAAGGTATCGATTCACCCGTAACAGATGATATGATGCGACCTTTAACCTGATATTCACAATCTTCTTGTGACATTAGATTGAAGGATAGGCCTAGCAGGCAAAGAAAAAGCAGAAAACGCTGATTCATGGCGCAAATGTATTCATTTCTGCAACGCTATTGCAGAAACCAAATTGAAATTACGTAAGCGGATTTTATTGATTATCTACCTGCTTAAATTTGTAGATTAGGTAGTAAATGATGTTGAAAGAAAACTCTTGTTTTGGCTCTTTGGTAATATTTTCTCCTTCTTCATTGAGTTTTAGGTTTGACTCTTTCTCAAGTATAGGAGAATCTTTTTTAAGTGAAGAGAAAGGAATATTGAAAGGAGAAGTTATTGGCTCTGATAAAGTTTCATTTTCAATTGCCTCTTGATATACCAAAGCGGAATCTTGAACAACCTCAATCACATCTTCTACTGTTTTCTCAGGTGCTCCGCCTTCTTGTGCAACAGCACTATTAATAGCAAAAACACTTAGTAAAAAGGATGTTAATAAGGTTATCTTTCTGATCATATTTTATTAGTGAGGCGCTAAAATACTTAAAATATGTATTGAGTCTAACGCTTTAAGAATATTTTTGTTTAAGTATTTTGAAAAATAGTTAACCCTATTCTGACATAAATGGTCATGGAGCAAATTAAATGGAGTGATTTCGAAAAAATAGAATTACGTGTAGGGACCGTTATTTCGGCAATCGACAATGATTCTACCTATAAAGCTTCCTATATTCTCGAAGTGGATTTTGGAGAAGAAATAGGGGTTAAAAAATCTAGTGCACAAATCACAGAATTGTATCAAATGGATGATTTAATTGGAAAGCAGGTGGTGGGAATTGTGAATTTTCCTCCTAAACAAATTGGGAAAATGATTTCAGAATGTTTGATCACCGGCTTTAGTGCTGACCATGGAGAGGTAGCTTTATGCATCCCAGATCAACAAGTCCCAAATGGGGCTCGTTTATGTTAAACTCAATATCATAATTTCTAACGAGAATGAAATTTGCATGAGGCTAGAGATCAAGAAAGGAATTAATCAAAACCAGATCATTAATGGTGTTGGAAATTTAGATCAGGACAGCTTATCTAAGGCCCTATCACTTCAAGAACAACAAAATTCTGGGGCCAATAAGGTTTTAATCATTGAGGAAAATGAAATCCTTAACATTTCAGCGCTATTTGAGCTGATTAAAAAGTTTTCAATTCAACAAGTGCTTTATATAGGATCCTCCTTAGAAGAGACATTACATAATTGTCGTTCCTTCTTAAACATAAATGCATTAATAAATTCAAAGGCCTTTCAAGACCTTAGTAAAAAATCGATACTTATCCTTTCTGAAGAAAAGGACTCTTTGGTAAAAGTTTCGAACCTATTAGTGGAAAAGGTTCACCAAACTCGACTCGAAATCAACCTGGATCATATTAAGCATAACTTTGAATTCTATAAATCTTTGCTTGAGCACAAGACTAAGGTCATGGCAGTGATCAAAGCTTTCGCTTATGGGTCGGGTAGTGCTGAAGTAGCTAGACTTTTAGAAAGTGCTCAGGTAGATTATTTAGGTGTTGCTTATTCAGATGAAGGTGTTGCTTTGAGAAAAGAGGGAATTTCCACACCTATTATGGTAATGAATCCGAGCTTAAGTGATGCACATTATTTAATGAAATACGATCTTGAACCTGAGATTTATAGTGCTGAGCAACTAAAGCATTACCATCAAGCCTATCAAAACTCAGATAAGAGATTGCGCCTTCATCTAATGCTCAATACAGGTATGAATAGGTTAGGATTTGATGAATCTGGCATCTCGGAACTGATCAAAACGATTCGAGATTTAAAAAATCTTCAAATTCGAGGTATTTCTTCTCACTTAGCTGCTTCAGATAACCAAAATGAAAAAGAATTTACCCTCAAGCAGTTTAATAGCTTTACTCATTTAGCTGATCTCATTTCATCTCAACTAGATGAAAAGCCACTTTACCATGTCTTGAATTCCGGTGGTATCACTCGCTACCCGGAATTCCAATTCGACATGGTTCGATTAGGAATTGGCTTACATGGTATTGAGGTTAATCATAAATTTCATTCCAAGTTAAAAGTACCTTCAACACTAAAGACCATTATTTCTCAGGTTAGAGAGATCAATGCTGCTGAAACAATAGGTTATGGAAGAGTGGGTAAAGCAGAGAAAAATATGAAAATGGCAGTTATCGCTATTGGCTATGCGGATGGATATTCCAGAGCATTTAGTCAAGGGCACGGACATGTATTGGTTAGGGGAAATCTGGTGCCAATTGTGGGAAATGTATGTATGGATATGGCCATGATAGACATTACAGGAATACAAGCTAAAGAAGGAGATGAGGTCATTGTTTTTGGCGAAAACCTAAATATAGAATTATTGGCCAAATGGTCTCAAACCATTCCTTATGAAATACTGACCAATGTGAGCTCTAGGGTAAATCGAGTCTTTTTCCAAGATTAGTCATCCTCCACAGCCCATGTTTCGCTTAAATTCAACGTCTTTAGGTATTCCTCCAAAATCATTAATTTCTTCCCATTCAGAATTCTCTTTCTTTTCAGAGAACTTTTCCACTTCCAAGAGTTTTTCTTTTTTCTTCTTTTTAATTTTTGCGCTTTTGTTTTTCGGCATATGTAAATAACCAAAATTGAAACTAAATCATTCCAACAACAGACCTCAGCCTTCTTGTTGATAACAGACTATTACAAATAGGTCTTTTCGCTTTGTTATAACGTTTTTCACGATTAAATTGCCGCTCTTTATAATTAATCTAAATAAGTCTTGAGGAACATAACTCATTTAAAGCTCCATGAAAAAGGGGTAATCAAAGGATTTACAGATGACATCTTGTCGGTGAAACTAATGGAAATGGGTTGTTTACCAGGAACAGAAATATCTCTTGAATTAATCGCCCCATGGGGAGGGCCAATAGCCATTGAAGTCTCAGGCTATCAACTATCTCTTCGAAGAAATGAAGCATCAAGCATTCTTATTGAAGGCTAAAATAAATGAGTTCAAAGACCGATCTTAAAATCGCTTTAGTTGGTAATCCGAATTCAGGAAAATCTACGCTATTCAATTTTCTTACTGGACTAAAGCAAAAAACAGGAAATTTTCCTGGTGTTACAGTAGATAAGAAATCTGGGATTCTAAAATTACCTGATGGCCAGGTCGCTGAACTTACTGACCTACCAGGCACTTACAGCATTTATCCTAAGACGCTAGATGAGCAGATCGTTCAAGAGGTGCTTCTTAACAAAGATCACCCTCAGCATCCAGATAAGATCATAGTCGTAACAGATGCTACAAACCTAAAAAGGAACCTTCTATTATTTACCCAGATCCGCGACTTGAATATCCCTTGTGTGTTGGTTTTAAACATGATGGATCTTGCGGAAAGAAAGAAATTGAAATTCGATCTAAGGGCACTTTCTATCGACCTTGGCGTTAAAATCATTCCAACAAACTCGCATTCAGGCTTAGGGGTTCAAACGCTTAAGAATGTTTTGACACAAGAATTGAGAGTTTCCAAGTCTCCATTCTATCCTGTAAAAGAATTAGCAAGTGAAACCATTGAACAAATCAGGGAAGAGTTTTCGCTTGATGAGGATTATAGAGCGTACCAATACGCACAACAAAATGTAAGACTTACTTTCCTTGTTGAATCTGAAAGGGAAAGAATTGAATCTATAAAGAAGCAATTCGGATTCTATGATGTTCCTACTCAATCGCAAGAAGTTTTAGGAAGGTATGCACTGATCTCCGAGATCGTTGACAGAAATATTAAGAATGATGTCAATCAATCTCTCAGTTGGTCCCAGAAATTAGACCAGGTACTAACACATAAAGTATTTGGCTATGTTTTCTTTGCAGCAATTCTAATTATCATCTTTCAAGCCATTTTCGCTTGGGCTACTTGGCCTATGGATATGATAGAAACTTTCATGGCTGATATTTCATCTCGGGTGAAAACGACATTGCCTAAAGGTGTTTTAAATGATCTGGTTACTGATGGGATAATTGCCGGACTAGCTGGTGTTGTAGTCTTTATTCCTCAGATCGCATTATTATTTGGATTCATATCACTGCTTGAAGAATCTGGCTATATGTCGAGAGCGGTATTCTTAATGGACAGAATAATGAGGGCTTGCGGTCTAAACGGAAAAAGTGTTGTACCATTAGTTTCAGGTATGGCCTGTGCCATTCCTGCTATAATGGCGACTAGAAGTATCGATAGTTGGAAAGACCGTCTCATTACTATTTTTGTAACTCCTTTCATGAGCTGTTCGGCTCGACTACCTGTATATACCTTGCTGATCGCCTTGGTTATACCGCAGAAAGAGATTTTAGGATTTATTAATCTACAGGGTTTAGTCCTTACAGGGCTTTATCTAATAGGACTAATTGCTGCTATTTTATCGGCATGGGTCCTGAAGTTTATTTTAAAGACGAAGCAAAAAGGTTACTTCATCATGGAGCTACCTACTTATAAGATCCCTCAATGGAAAAATGTACTTCTTACAATATATGATAAGTCTAAAACCTTTGTCTTAGAAGCAGGAAAAGTGATTGTAGCCATTTCAATCATCCTTTGGGTTTTGGCATCCTATGGCCCTGGAGACAGCTTCAATAATGCCGAAGAAATCGTTCAGCAAAAAATAGTTTCAGGAGATATTTCAGAAGATTTTGAGACAGCCTTAAGCGCTTATAAACTTGAAAACTCTTATGCAGGAGTGTTCGGTAAATTTATTGAACCTGCTATTGAACCTTTGGGTTACGACTGGAAGATCGGAATTGCTTTGATTACTTCATTTGCTGCAAGAGAAGTGTTTGTAGGAACGATCTCAACTATTTACAGCATCGGTGCAGACGAGGAAGATGAGCTTACTATCAAAGAAAAACTCAGCAAAGAAGTAAATCCTAAAACAGGAGAAAAGATGTACACTCCAGCTTTAGGCCTATCACTTATGGTCTTTTATGCTTTTGCAATGCAATGCATGAGCACGCTTGCTGTTGTATATAGAGAAACGAAAGGTTGGAAATGGCCATTCATACAGACTATTTACATGACTGTTGTGGCGTATCTAGCTGCCTTTATCACTTTCAACGTCTTTAGTTAAGTCTGGTCTATAGTTCAAAGGAAGAAGATCAGAAAATGCTCCCCATCTCCACCAGCCTCCGAATGTAATGTCTTTAGGCCTGAGGAACTGACCTGGAAAACTGATAGGTGTTTCTAATTCTTGAAAAAAGATAATTGACTTTTGGAACAACTCTACATCTGTAAGATCTAATCCAAATACCTGATAACTAGTTAAACTTTGACCATTTGAAAATTCTATGGATGTTCTGGCTTTCTTATCCGTGTACTTGTAATTACCTCCCTTCGAAGAACTTCTATAAAGTTTTTTATAATCATCGTCTTCATACTCGTTAGTGAAAGTGACTTCAATATTCTGACGCGCCTTTAAAGTATAGAGGTATTCTTTATCAGTTTGTTCGATTGAAATGATCTCTTTTACAGGTAACGGATTAAGAGGAGTTGTATATTCTGACGTAACTGAATCATAGTTAACCACATTCAATTTGAAACCCTGCTCTTCCAATTGTCCTTTGATCAGAGCATTTAAAAAATGTTGTACGGAACCATAATATGCCTTTGCTCTAGCTTCTTCCCACTTGCGATATTTCCTTCTAGACTTAGCTTCTAATTCCTTGAACTGGGCCTTTCCAATATTCATCTTCAAGCCATTTTCGAAACGAAATTCTTCCAACAGGTATCCCACTCTAAAACCCAAGGCTCTGTTTTCAACATATAGCATGTCCTCCGCTGTTACCCTGTAATTGTCTAAGCTATCTAAAATCTCAAAATCAAGTACTTCAGGGTTCACAATTTCACATTCACTTGCATTATCTGACCTTCCTAAAAACTCCTCTTCAAATCGCTTCAGTAGCCTTCTTCTTTCTCGAGTTGTTTTTCTACGAGCCTCACCAATAACTTGAATACTCTCCAGGGCAATTGGATCGATCTCCATTTCAATGATGAAATTTCTATTCTCAACCTCTTGTTTATAATTGAAAGAAATGGTTTTTGACTCATAACCTACGTATGAGACTACCAAATTGAATCCAATATCAGGGATATTGTCGATATGAAAATTTCCTTCTAAATCTGTCGCTACACCAAGTGTACTATTATCAATAAAAACGCTTGCAAAGGGGAGCGGTTCTTGTGTTTCTAGATCAATGACCCGACCAGTAATTGTTCGCTCACTGTAGATCCGTTTATTAATAATAATTGTGTTCTGAATTACTCGATAGTAGAGGTTTCCTTGGGTTAGTAAGTCATCGAGAATCTCTTTAACTGAAGTTTGAGAATACTCCTCTGTGATCCGAATATCTCTCGGGATGATATCACTGTTGTATGAGAAATTGATGTTTGCTTCTCTGTTCAATTGACGGAAGACAGCAGGAAGTCCAACGTTATTGAATTGAATAGATATCCTATGATCAAGAACAGCACTCTGACTTTCTTGAGCATTAATTTGTATAGCAACGAAGAAGAATAAACTAGCGACCAGGCAACGATGCATGTACCAATTTAATTGTTACATATCTTCCCGTCTAATTTTATGTGATTTTCTTTATCGGTTGTAATCGTCATTGATGGATAGGTAGCCTGAAGGATATCCAAAGCTTGCTCAAGTGTTGCGCCATCAACATTCATGTCTAATGTGCAGTTTTGAAGGTTTTCAGAGACCTCAAACTCAACCCAATAGGTTTTAGATAAATCTTTGATTGCTTCATTCAACGGAGTCCCTTCAAAAATTAACTTCCGTGTCCACCAAGCTGCATAATTTTCATTCTGGATTTTCCCTCTTTGTAATTGGGTGCCATCTGCAGAAAGTCTTGCCATGTAACCTGCTTCTAGAACAACAGGCTCACTTTTGGTTTTAGTGGCCTTGAATCTTACTGTGCCTGAAGAAACATTCACTTCAACCGGAAAATTATCATAAGCCATTACTTCGAAACTTGTTCCAAGTACCTCTAACTCACTATTGTTGGTTATTATTACAAACGGAAGTGATTCATTTCTTTCTACATCAAAATTAGCACCTCCAATTAATGTCAATGTTCTATGCTCTTCACCAAAACCATCTTTGAATGAAATTTCAGAATTTGCATTCAAAATCAATTGAGACCCATCTGGAAGCTCAAATTCCTTAACAGTATTATCCGATGACAATACTTCGAACTGCTCGTTTTGAAATACTTCTGTTTGCTGAAGAGCTAAATAACCAAGTGCTGCAATGATCAATAAGGTAGCCGCAATTTTTAAGAAAGAATATTTGGGTTGAACCGGAGTGATAGTCTTTTCAATAGTAATACGCTTGGAAGTTTTAAGCCAAGCAGACTCAACATCGAAAGAGTTATTATCATCGTTTTTTGAGCTCCCTAATTCTATGGCCATAGTAGATTCCTGCAACTCCTCTTGAAGTTGTTCGTCAGAAAGCAGTTCCTTTTCAAACTCCTTTCTTTCTACTTGGCTCATCTCATCAGCCAAATACTTGGCTATAATCTCTTCCATTGTGCTTTTGTCTACAATAAACAGACAATTTTATCCATGCTTACCCCTACATTAAAGTGATGATTGGTAAAAAAAACATTAAATAATCCTTTAATCGCTCTCTAAGCATCTTTAAGGCCTTGCCCATATGTACTTCAACCGTTTTCTTAGAAATGCCTAATTCATCTGCTATTTCATGATATTTAAGACCTTCTTCTCTGCTTAAACGAAAAACTCTTTGGCATTGTGGAGGCAGGTCGCTTATGGCATCTTTTATTCTCTTTTGAATTTCAAAATCAGGTTGGTGGCTTACAAAGTTTTTCTTGACCTCCACTATTCGGTCTTGCTTACTCGCTACGTGCCGAGCCACCACTTTCTTATGTTTAATATAATTTAGTGCGGTATTATGTGCAGCTCGAAAAAGATATGACCTGAAACTAATGTCTGACCTTATCATTGCTCGTTTTTCCCAAAGATTCACAAAAGTAGTTTGAACGATCTCTTCTGTGGTATCCTTGTCTCTGATCATGCGAATAATATAACGACAAGTAGAATCGTAATATTCTTTAAATAACTTCTCAAAAGCTTTTTGGTCACCTTTGGCAAAGGCCTCGAGTAACTCACTTTCATTTATATCCACACTTAACAGTTTGTCGTTGGGTTGAATTTATAAAGTTTTTAGTAATTGCAAGCTCTAAAGGAAAATCCACTAATTACAAACATTGAAAAAGTCTAGACGTACCAATGTTCAATAAATCAAAATAGATTGAAACCAACAGATATATATCAACAACGGAAAAGTCAGTTTAAAGGCACATATAAAGAGATTCAAAGCAGATCTAAATCTATAGCTTCGTTAAGAGTGTTATTATTTCTTGCATTTCTCATAGGCTTTGTTCTTTCTGCAGATAAAGGAAGCTCCTTAGGTCTGATCAGCTCTTTGATCATTTTTCTTGTACTCTTCTTTGTACTGTTAAGAAAGCACTCTCAACTGAAGAGACAGACTAAACTTTTCAAGAATCTAGTGCTTATTAATGAGGACGAAGTCAGAAGATTAAATCATGATCTCAAATCGTTTGAAGAGGGCAACGAGTATTTTGATCCTACACACCCTTATCATATTGATGTAGATGTCTTCGGTAGACATTCACTCTATCAGTTGCTCAATAGGACTTCATCCTTATTTGGAAGCAAGACTTTAGCTCAATGGTTAAGTGAGCATGTTGCCAAATCAGAGATTATAGAAAGACAGGATGCTGTCCGAGAATTGACTGATGACATTGATTTTAGACAACAGTTTGAAGCCTATGGGAAAATCGAAGAAGTAGAAACTGAAGGTTTCAATGTTCAAACCTTCTTTAGTTGGTTGAACGAAAAAACTGAAGTTAAGAATGCAGTTCTATACAAAAGCCTGATGCTTATTTTTGGCTTAGGAACTTTGACCTCCATTGTTTTGGCAGCCATCAATCTTGCTCCTGTTGGACTTCCTATATTGCTGATCTTTATTAACATCGGAATACTTTCTACTCTTTATCAAAAACTGCTGACCATTACACAAAAGACCAAGGAAGGACATAAGTCCTTGAGTAGCTTGAAAGATCAATTAAAGCTTATTGAGGATAGGTCCTTCAATAGTCCAAAGCTGAGCCTCCTTAAAGAAAAACTGACTTCTGATAATAATGAAGCCTCTGGTATTATAAAAGACCTATCGTCCATTCTGAATAATCTTCAAAATAGAGCGAATGTTATGTATCTGCTGCTCAATTCTGTTCTGCTCCTTGATATTTACTGGTACCTCAAGGTTATGAGTTGGAAAAAACAACATGAGGAAGACCTTGAAGCTTGGTTCTATATTGTTGCTCAATTTGATACGATCAGTAGTATTGCTTCGTATGCTTACTCTCATCCAGATTTCAATTACCCTGAAATTTCTGAGGATCCTTGCCACATTTCCGCGAAGAAAATGGGGCATCCTTTGATCAAAAGAAAAAATCGAGTGACTAATAATTTCGATTTTTCCGATAAGGGCAGTATTTGCATCATCACTGGTTCCAATATGAGTGGGAAAAGTACTTTTTTAAGGACCGTAGCAACCAATAGTGTTTTAGCTTTGATGGGGGGGCCTGTTTGTGCAGAGGTAATGAAAATTGGTGAACTGAAGGTGTTTACGAGCATGAGGACACAGGATGATCTAGAAGAAAGTGTCTCTTCTTTCTATGCTGAACTTAAAAGACTTAAGCAACTGATTGAACAAGTAGATGAGAGTAGACCAACCCTATTTATGATCGATGAGGTATTAAAGGGAACCAACTCTGATGACAGACACAAAGGAGCAATTGCCTTAATCAAGCAATTGAACCAAGCGAATGCTTTTGGTTTAGTTTCAACCCATGATATTGTCTTAGGAAATATAACCAACGAACTAAATGGTGTGAAGAACTATAGCTTCAATAGCCAAATCGTAGGTGACGAGATCAAATTCGATTATAAACTGACCCCAGGCATCTGTGAAAGTTTCAATGCTACGAAACTTATGCAGTTAATGGGTATTCAAGTAAAATAGAGTGATCAAAGTCTTAGAAATCTTTAATTTTACTACTTCTTAAATAGAGTTATGGCATTCGATTCAAATATTAAAGTAGGAGTTTTAGGTGGAGGCCAATTAGGCAGAATGATGATCCAATCTGCTATCGACTTCAACCTAAACATTCATTCTCTAGATCCTGACCCAAATGCCCCTTGCAAGGATATTGCTACTTCTTTCACAGTTGGAGCACTTACAGACTACGATACCGTTTTAGCTTTTGGTCTAGATAAGGATATACTTACCATTGAGATCGAAAATGTTAATACAGAAGCTTTAAAGGAACTTCAAAAGCAGGGTAAAAAAGTATACCCTCAGCCGGAGGTCATTGAGCTGATCCAAAACAAACTGCATCAAAAGCAATTCTATGCTCAACAAGGAATTCCAACTGCAGAATTTCATGAGGTCAGAAGTGCGAAAGAAGTTAGTTCAAAAGAAGATTTCTTGCCTTTCGTGAACAAGCTTGCTACGGGTGGCTATGATGGTAGAGGTGTACAATTGATCAAATCCAAATCAGATCTTGATAAAGCCTTCGATGCACATGGATTTGTAGAGAAGATGATCGACTTCGAGAAAGAACTTGCAGTTATCGTAGCTCGAAATGAATCTGGTCAAACCAAAGCCTTTCCAGTAGTCGAAATGGTATTTCATCCTACCCATAATCTGGTGGAATATCTTTTTTCACCGGCAGAAGTTTCAAAGGAAATTGAAATGAAAGCACAGGCGTTAGCCGAAACAGTAATTGATAAACTGGACATGGTCGGACTACTTGCTATCGAGATGTTCTTGACAAAAGATGGAAAGATCTTAGTGAATGAAGTTGCCCCAAGAACCCATAATAGTGGTCATCAGACAATTGAGGGAAATATAACTTCACAATTTGAACAACATTTGAGAGCCATCTTGAATTGGCCTTTGGGTGAAACTGCTACTGTTGTTCCTTCGGCCATGGTCAATGTCTTGGGTGAAGATGGTTTTACAGGAAGTGCTAGCTACCAAGGAATGGATAGGGTTTTAGCCAAGCCAGGAATTCACGTGCATTTGTATGGTAAAAAACTTACTAAGCCATTCCGTAAAATGGGTCATGTTACTGTTTCATCTGAAGACCCTACGGAGTTGAGAGAAAAAGTTAAATTCGTTAAGCAAACCTTAAAAGTAAAAGCATGAGCCAACCAGTTGTAGGAATTATAATGGGTAGTCAATCTGACCTTAGGGTTATGAGAGCAGCCGCTGAAGTACTCGAAGAACTCGAAGTAGCCTTTGAATTAACTATTGTCTCTGCTCATAGAACTCCTGATAGGATGTTTGACTATGCTAAATCAGCGAAAGACAAAGGACTAAAAGCCATTATAGCTGGTGCTGGAGGAGCTGCTCATTTACCAGGCATGGTGGCTTCATTAACAACTGTTCCGGTTATTGGAGTACCTGTAAAGTCTAGCAACTCAATTGATGGCTGGGACTCTGTTCTTTCCATTTTACAAATGCCTGGAGGAGTTCCTGTAGCTACTGTGGCACTCGATGGAGCAAAAAATGCTGGCATTCTTGCTGCCCAAATTGTTGGTACTTCAGACGATAGTGTTGCTCAGAATCTTTTGGAATTCAAGACCAATCTTAGAGTTAAAGTAGAAGACAGTATCAAAAAAGTAGAAGATAGCGGCTGGAGAGACTAGATCCCAAAATCGGTTTCTACTATTTCTTTATGAAAGTCGAACCAATATTCATACTGACTGTATTCCAAAGCATCTGTAAATGATCCTGATTCCGTTTCAATACTTACATATGAGAAATAAGGCAGTGAAGATCTGATCTTAAGTGCTTGATCGAAGGGCAATTGAGAAACGATAATATAACCTGTTCCAAAATCTATGTGTGGTCTTACTTTTGACATTATCCACGAATATGGAGGTATATTTTTCAAAAGACTCCGTATAGATAGCCGGCACCAAAGAAAGCAACTGTCCGAATTCGGCCCCTGGGGAGGAGAAGGTAAGGTCCATACCAAAACCATCCTCAAGTAGAGCAAATGATCCATCTGCGGCCAGCGGAAAGTCATTGACATGAATAATATTTTCTTTGAAGGTATAAACAGAGTTTGTTAGATCCATAGAAAGTAATACATCTAGATCTATTGCCTTATTATGAAGGTAATCTACTCCTTCATAAGTAACTTCTGCATCATCAATTTTACCTTTAGTGTCCAAGTCAAATATATCACTGGCAAAGTCTCCCTCACCAGTAACATTGATGCCTGCCAACTGCATGAAATAGGCAAGGCCCTGATCATAAAAAACAAATTCACTATTGGTTATTGAAATGGATTTAAGGCCTAAACTAACTGACTCCGACTCTTCAGGAACTTCTTCCTCAATTTCATCGGAGGCCTTGGCAATAGCATAATTAGCTGTGCCGTCAGCTAAGACTAAAATGGTATATCTGCACCATCGGCTGCTATAGATTTAATGCTGAGATCATCACCAAACATTACCTCATTAATGTCTACAGTGGCAGACAATTCGCCAACCTTAAAGAGCGTGTCCGATGAAAACACACCTTTGCCAATGATTCCCATTTTATCTAGCGAAAGGGTGAAATCCGGAAAGTTGCGAATTAAAGAAAGATTGAAATCATCAAAGTATAGAGTGGCCTCCGTATTTTTTTCAAATTCTGTCAAGATCATTTCCTTGATCTTCCCTTTGAAGAAAATAGTTATAAGTAGAATCAGAACGATCAGAAAAACGAAAAATGCGGCTATTATTTTGAGGACCTTCTTCATTATGCATGGTATCTTATTCGAATTTAAGCAATTGCTTGTTGCTACGCTCACATGTTGCTTCACTTTAAGATTATTTAAACTAATGAAAGGGAATATTAGAGAAAGACAAGGATTAACCCTTCGTCTTCATATTTCTCAATTTCTTTGGACCAAACCATAACCACAATCCTGTCAGGGTTAAAAAGGTCAGGCCAATGCCTAAAATATTCATGGAAATGAGTTTAAACAAGTCAGAGACAATAGAGCCATCGTGTATTTGCTCTATCCAATCTGAATGCCTTTTTGCAACAGAAAGAACCTCTAAATTGGTAGCGTCAACTTGAACCTCCCAGCTGCCAGTATCGAAGATCACTTTTGCTATTCCTTTAGTTGGTCGGTATTCTATTCTGTCCAAATTATCATCAGTTAACCCTAAGCTATCTACAGCTAAAAGCGCCTTATCAGCTAATTCTTCGACAGGACGATAAGAGCTGACTTCATTGTCAACACCTGATTGAGTAGATGGCTGAAGAAGCTCAATATTCTTTTTCCAGCCTAATAAAATACCCGTCAACGCACTAAGAACCAAGAAGGTTGCTAGCACCAATCCGATCCATTTATGGACTTTCCTATATCCTCGAATTGACTTAGCTACTTTTTTAGTGCTCATATGAAGCGGCAAATAAGAAAAAAATGTAGCTGCTAATCAAGCATTATATTTTGTTATGTAAATGTTATCTGAAAGCTAAAAACATGTTAATCATAGCAAAATATATGCTCCAAATTTACAGATTTGGTTTATATGTTAATTTAATGTTAACTTTATGTTACGCAAAGTCGTAAAAGGCTTTAAGAATTATGAGTTATGAGGCGTTTCTATTTTATATGTGTATTACTCTTTTCTTTTGCTATCAGCAATGGGCAAGAACACATTTTTGCCTCAAAAGAAAGGCTCAATAATATACATGATATTCTCGCTCTTTATATTGATTCTTCCAATCAGAATAATGAGAATATTAACAACAAAGTAGATAAATTAATCGCTAAGCTTGAAAAGGCTAAAACGCGCAGAAAGTCTGATTATTCATTCCTAAGGGCACTTTTCTATAAAACTCATAATTCTATTTTAAAAGATTATGATAGGCTGGCCAGTATGGGAGAGACTCTAGAAAAAGGTTCTTTCGGTTGTGTTACTGGTACAGCAATCTATGCTTTATTGCTCGAGCATTTTGGCTATGAATATAAGGTTATTGAGCTACCTAACCACGTATTCATTCATTTAGAATTAGACAATGCCTCTTACATATTTGAATCGACATTAGCATTTGATGGATTTAGAAGATCTAATGAAGCTTTAGACAAAATCTTAAAACAACGATGGATCAATAACCGTAGAATCACTAGTCTTGAGACTGTAGGCGGTTGGTACGATGAATTTAAGGTACTACCTGGAAATTATACAAAGATCAGCATTACAGAGTTAGCCGGTTTACAATACTTTAATGAGTCGGTCATCAAATATCTCGAAAAAGACTATCCTTATGCCTTAGAATTGGCTATGAAGGGATATGAGTTATATGAATCCGAAAGACATGAAAAACTTATGCAATTGATTATTCATAAGATATTAAAGAATAAGGAACTTAAAGTTCAAACGAAAGAAGGTTTTGTGAACAGATATGTTCAATTCGTTAAAACGAAAAAACTTTCTCAAACGAAATAACAATGGCCAGTGAGAAGTGAACACTGGAGCATTATTTAAAACGATCAATTTCCTCTAATACCCAATTCATTAATCGTGTGACTTTTCATTGAAAATGAGGTATCCGAAAGATATCATTAAGCCTAATGGATTAGTATTTCCATCTAAGTAGTTAATCCTTGCACTAACTGGCCCAACTATAGTATCATAAATGAGTGCAACCATACCTTGTAGTCGAGGGTTAGAAAACTTATTGATATAGATGCCATTTTGAGCCTGATCTGATTCAAGCTGCTTAAAAGCACTAAAAGCATATAACTCACCCCTTAAGTCTAGATTTTCTCTTATATGCCAAATATGTTTCATGCCAAGAGACAAGTAGCCTGGTGCTCTAAACTCCTCTAAAAAGTACGTTTTCGAATCGAACATAGGTTCGAAACGTGGTAAATAAAGAAGTGTACTCCTATAGCTTTGAAGAATCGGGATATTTGAATAATTACCTTCGAATGACCATCCAAAGTCATAATTAGGGGTTATCTCTCTATATTCTTCAAAAGAAAGTGCAATGTTGAACCAGTTAGGGTTTTCTATGATTTCTAATTCCATCAAAGGGTCATAGAATGTTGAGGTTGTCCCAGGTCTAAAATCAATTTCTGATTGTGTAAAGTTAACGCGAGCATGGAACCTTGAACCGACTGAAGGAAATTGCTTTTTATTCAGACTATTCCTCTCATAAGACAGCTTTGTCTTAAAGCCTTTAAGCTGAAGTTGGTCAAGCCTCTCTGTGGAAGAAATTCCTGCCACATTACTAAAATAATCAGAGTTTCTAATAAATGCATTTTCTAAAGTGATGACACTCCGTTGACCAGTTCCTATTCCGATTATTGCACCGCCCTTTCTATCAAATCTTTCAATCGCAAAAGGCTGAGTAGAATCATCAAAAATATCTTCAGTACTGAGATAGTCCCAATGATTATATTGGAAACTAGGCTCAATGAAAAAACGATTTTTAGGGTTGATATTAAGTCTTGTGGCTAGATTCACAGCCTCATAAAAGCGGCCAGTTGACACTAAAAATTTATAAGTATTCAGTTTACGTTTAAAAGAATTTAGTTCTGCACCAATCTGAAGTGTAGACACCTCTCTGGTAGAAACATTTCCTCCAAATTCAACAGTAAGTGCATTTTTTGCTGTCGGATTAAAGTAGAGTTCAAAGACATAGGAGTTTGAACTTTCATTATAATCGAAATTGGGGTAAATGTTCTTAAAATACGGTTGCGAGACTAATTGAAAGTAGGCATTCCTTATTTCATCAATGGTCTTATTTCCTTCATCAAAATCAAGAAGCTTTCCTATAAACCGTTCTTGTTCTGGACTGAAACCGATGAGTTTTAATTGACCAAATGAATATGGCTCCAGCTTCGCTCTAAATAATTCTCGCTCGGATTGTCTTTTCGATTGACTAGTTCTTGCCTTTACTTTTGATTTGATCTCCCCAATCTGTCTTATGGTAGAGACATATCCTGAATCAATAAGTGAAAACACCTGATCGAAATCGACAGCCGTATAGGATTTCAAATCTGGTTCTATATAAATGTCTTTTTTACCTAAGGAAGCAGGGTCCGTTTTATCCAGGAATATGAAAAGAAGTGCCTCATTGATCAGCTCATCATCTTCATCATATGGATACGTTTCCTTCCTTTCAGTAGCCACGTTGCTGCCAATTATAACATCCGGAGCAAAATCGTTCTTCATAAAGTCTGATGGAAAATTGTCATAGATCCCACCATCGAATAGGTATTGATCCCTGTCTTTAATTGGCCTATAAAAGAACGGAACTGCCATAGAAGACCTAACAGCTTTCATTAACGAACCTGAATCAAGCGCTAGTGTAGTTTGAGTAAAAACCTCTGCAGCAATCGCTTTAAAAGGTATATAGAGGTCATTAAAATTGAAATTGGATGCCTGCGCTGCTTGAGTTAAATATTCATTAAGAACGAAATTGATTACAATATCATTTGCAATGGACGTATTGAATTGTGGCCCCTTTTTCGGATCAAGTATCAGGTCTAAAGAAGCCCAAGATGAATTGTCATCAGACTTGGTATAGTTGTATTGGTACTTATCAGATGATGTTCCATCTATCCAATTCTGAAAAGTTGGGTCTTTTACTATCAGTTCAATCTCTTGGGGGCTGAACCCTGCGGCATAAAAAGCACCAATGACAGCGCCCATTGAAGTCCCTACAATATAATCTACCGGAATATCATGTTCCTCAAGTGCTTTAAGAACCCCAATGTGGGCAAGGCCTTTTGCACCCCCACCACTTAATACAAGTCCCACTTTCTCCTGAGCTAAAAGAGATCCATGACAATAGATTAAAAAGAGGATAATTACCTTTTTCACAATATGAATAAACAAAAAAAGCAGAGCTAATCACCCTGCTTCTTAATAAGATTTCGTTATGATTATTCTTCGTTGCTTACTGAAATACTTTCATCTGCCCAAGACAATTTAATATCGCTTAATTTCTTGTTTGTTAAACCAACCACGGTCTCAAAGTTTATTTTTTGATCTTCTTTCAACGGTGTCTCCGCTGGCAAATCTTCCCTCAAGAAATCAACTTGTCTACCTCTTTTCCAAAATCTGAAACAAAGATGGTTACCAGTAGCTAAGCCTGTTTTACCAACATAACCTATGATGTCTCCTTTTCGAACACGCTGCCCATTTTTGAACTTCCCAAATTTGCTCATGTGCAAATAGCCAGTGGTATAGGTAGAGTTATGCTTTATCTTTACATAATTTCCATTTCCATTCGTCCAACCTCTTGCCACAATTACACCGTCACCGGCTGCCTTGATGGGTGTCCCTCTATTAGCAGCATAATCTGTTCCCAAATGAGGAGTCCTTCTTTTCAAAACAGGATGGAATCGGTTGGGGTTATAACGAGATGAAATACGAGAGTATTCAACTGGATACCTCAAAAAAGCTTTTTGCGTACTCATACCCCCTTCATCGAAGAAATTAAGACCTTCCCCTTGGTCATAAGCATAAGCCATATACGAATTATCTCTGTGGCTAAATTCCGCTCCAATTATGTTGCCAATCCCAACGGGTTCGCCATCAACCACCATTTCTTCATAAACGATCTTGAACCAATCACCCTTGAATAAGCCTCTCATATCTAATTGCCATCCGTATATGTCAGCCATAGCATTGACCAAAGCGGCAGAACCACCTTCTTGTCTTATAGAATGATCTAAAGAAACTGTGATCAGACCAGCCATGGTCCTTTCTACCATCTCCACTTTTCTCGATTCCTTATAGACAGCCAAGGTGTCTGTCATTTCAAAGATGACATATTCAGTATCATTTGGTTCGTAAACAAAGAATGAAGCTTTCTTAACAGAATCTGTATTATAGAATATAGTGTATGCTTTTCCTATCACTAAATTTCTAGCACTGTAAACGTCTCTAGAAATTCTATCGATGGCATAAATATCTTGGTGGGAGATGTTGAATGGAAGAAGAATATCTGCAAAAGTCTGATTCCTTTTTACTCGCCCTTCTTGAATTTCAAAGATCTCTAGTGGAATGCCGAATTTAAATTGACCCTCTTCTACAACTTCTTCAACATACTCCTCAGACTGTTCAAAAAAGTCTGGTTCTTTTACTTCTTGAGAAGAATAATGGAATGCTAAATATGAACTTAAAATGACAACAACTACCGCCCCTGCAATGCCTGCAAATTTTCTCTTCATGACCTCAGTTTTGAGTCTAACGACAAAATAAGGGAATTCTGCGTAAAAGATGAAAAAAACTATACCAACCCCTATTTTCTTAGTTTAAGCCGCAAGCTGTTTAGTACCACACTTAGGGACGAGAAAGCCATGGCCCCACCCGCTATCATAGGGCTCAACAGGAATCCATTAACAGGATATAATGCTCCTGCAGCGATCGGTATAGCAATCACATTGTATAAAAATGCCCAAAATAAATTCTGTTTGATTGTAGAGTTAATCTGGCCTGAAAGCTTGAAAAAGCTACTAATTTTGGAGATATCACCACCCATAAGAGTCACATCAGCACTTTCAATTGCTACGTCTGTTCCAGTACTCATAGCTATTCCTAATTCAGCTTGAGCCAATGCAGGAGCATCATTAATACCGTCCCCTACAAAAGCAGTCGCTCCATATTTCTGCTGAACCTCCTTCAAATACGTCAATTTCTGATCAGGAAGTAATCCACTTTTATAAAACTCAATCCCTGACTCATGAGCTGCCGCAGCGACTGCTGCCTCATGATCTCCCGAAAGCACTTCAATATGTAAGCCTCTACTCTTGAGTCTTTCTACTGCCTTAACCACTTCAGGCTTAACGTTATCATGTAAACCGTAAATAGCTAAAAGACTTTCTCCTTTCCAAAAAGCTACAATCGAGTTACCTTCTCTTGCGAATTCTTTAACAATTTCATCTTGTTCCTTAGGTAAGCCCTTAAGGTCCTTCAAACCTGTCACTTTGTAAAGATCATCATCAATTTCTGCCTTGAGACCTACTCCTGAAATGGTTTCAACATGGTTGATCATGAAAGGTATCAGAGAATATTGTCGATTTAGAAAATCAGTTAGTGCTCCTGCCATTGGATGGTTAGACTGAGATTCTAGGCTGCTGAGTATACTTAGGTATTGAAGCCTTTCTTCGTCTTTGAAAAATAGATGTTCTTGAACAACCTCTAGTTCACCTTTCGAAATAGTACCTGTTTTATCGAACAAGAGAGCCTTCATTGTCTTAGGCTTTTCTAGCGTCTCTGCATTTTTGATTAGAATTCCTTGAGAGGCCGCTTTACCTACTCCTACCATAATGGCAGTCGGTGTAGCTAAACCCAAGGCACAAGGACAAGCAATAATGAGTACGCTGAAGGTATTGACAAAGGCAAGTGAAAACGAATTGTCGGCACCTGAGAAAGACCAAAAACAAAATGTGATGACGGAAAGAACCAGAACTACTGGGACAAAAACTGAAGATATTTTATCCGCCAATCTTTGGGCAGGTGCCTTTGAACCTACGGCCTCTGAGACCATTTGTATGATCTGACCTAGAGCAGTTTCTGATCCTAGCTTTTCAGCTGAAATAACTAAGGAGCCATTTTTCAGAATGGTTCCCGCATTCACCTGATCGCCTTTAACCCTTTCAATAGGTACAGATTCACCAGTCAACATACTTTCATCTAGAAGAGCATTGCCTTGATGTATAAAACCATCTACCGGAATTTTATCCCCTGTTTTAATAACCAAGAGATCACCCTTCTCTACATGATCTAAAGGAATTTCGATTTCTTTATCACCTTCTTTTTTAATGGCCGTTTTAGCCTGTAGCTTCATCAATTTTTCAATGGCTGTAGAAGACTTAGACTTGGCTTTTTCTTCTAAATACTTACCCAATAGGATGAAAACTAGAATGACTGCTGCAGACTCATAATAAACATTTACTTCGAGTCCCAAACTCTCTATCCATGACGGAAAAAGTGTATTGATCAAACTAAAAATAAACGCTGCTCCGGTACCACTGGCAATCAGAGTGTCCATATTCGTATGGAGACGAGAAGCCAGTCTGATTGCATTCTTAAAAAAGGGAAGTCCTGAGTAAAATAGAACAGGTGTCGTAAGCGAAAGTAAAAGGAAGTTCTTGTATTCGAACTCCCCAACAAACATGGAAAGCACCATGACAAGAATAGCTAAAGGTGCTGCCAGATAGAGTTGCTTTCTCAGGTCCTTCAATTTACTTGAGGTGGATTTTGCTTCAGCCCCTCCTAAAACAAGATCATAGCCTGCATTTTTGACCAACTTCTTAAGATCCTTCAGATTTGCTTCTTGCTCTAGTTCTAAACTTACCTGATGTGTCGCATAATTAACTTGAGCTGAAACTACATATTGGGCTTTGCTAAGTGTCTTCTCAACCGTATTGGCACAAGCAGCACAGGTCATTCCATCTACTGGGAGCTGCTTTTTTAAACTGGGAGTTTGAGACATAAGCTGTTAATTATTCTCAGCACTGATGGTCATCCTTCTTTCGAATTCCTTTTTCCCTTGATCTAGGAAATCTACAAAACTAGAAACACTCGGATCATAGGCTTTTGGAGAAACCAAGGGCTGCTCATTTGTATCTAACAACACATAATATGGCTGAGCGTTCCCATTAAATTGAGTGATCTGAAAATCAAAGTTTTGTTTGCCAATGGTCTTCTTGACTTTACCATCGAATTCAGAAGTATACCATTGAGATTCTGGTAATTCTGTTTTATCATCGACATACAAGGCTAGCACCACATAATCCTCTCTTAGCCTATTTAATACTTCGGAATCCGACCATACATACTGCTCCATCTTTCGGCAGTTCACACAACCATGGCCGGTAAAGTCTATGAAGATCGGCTTATTCATAGCCTCAGCATATTGAATGGCTTGTTCATAATCGAAGAACCCTCTGAGGTCATGGGGCAATTCTAAAAATTCTGAATACTTGACCTCACCATTAAAACCCGCTGGTGCGATCTTCATTTTTTCAGGAGCCTCATTGATTCCCAAAGCGATCGCGAATGAAAAGTCTGTTTTCTTATCAGGAGGCAAATAACCTGCTAAAGCATTAAGCGGGCTACCGGTAAACCCTTGAAATAAATAGACAGCAAATGCCAATGACACTAAAGCTACTCCTAAACGTAAAGGATGAAATTTTGTCTTTTTACTATCATGAGGAAACTTGATGACTCCGAAAAGATATAGGGCTAAGCCTAAGGCCAATAAAAACCAAATGGCAATATAGATCTCACGGTCCAATAGCCCCCAGTGGTAAGCCTGATCAGCAACACTTAAAAACTTAAACCCAAGTGCCAATTCAATAAACCCTAAAACCACTTTCACAGAATTCAACCAGCCTCCTGATTTTGGAAGATCTTTCAGCATACCTGGGAAAAAAGCAAATACCGTAAATGGAATGGCAAAAGCTGAGGAGAACCCTAGCATTCCTACCAAAGGCTTCACCTTTGCTCCTTGGAAAGACTCGATCAATACTGTTCCGACTATGGGCCCTGTACAAGAGAATGAAACCAATACCAAAGTAAAGGCCATAAAGAATACCCCAAGGAATCCACCCTTGTTAGCATTCTTATCCATTTTATTGACAAAGCCTGTTGGCAAATTGATCTCGAAATAGCCGAAGAAGGATATGGCGAAGATCAAAAAGACCGCGAAAAAGATAATGTTTGCTACTGCCCCTGTTGCAAGATCATTTGCTAATCCGACACCAAAAAAGCTCGTAAAGATCAATCCTACCAAAATGTAAATAGCTATGATCGAGATTCCATAGGTCGATGCTTTGATCCTAGCTTGCTTCTTAGACTGAGAGCTGTTGGTGAAAAAAGCCACAGTCATTGGAATCATTGGGAAAACACAGGGTGTTAACAGAGCGGCAAGGCCAAAGAGGAAAGCGGCAATAAAGAACCCCCATAAAGATTCTCCTCCTTCGGCTTCTAAGAGATCACTGTAATCTTCCTCAGCCGCAATATCTTCACCTCCACCAACTTTGATAAAGTTGAAATCAAAATCTTTGAATCCTGGTATACACTGACCATCTACATCCGTACAAGTCTGAAATGACAACTCACCTCTTATGTCTAGATCAGATTTTAAAATTCGAATCTTTTGTCTGAATTCACCTCGTGCTTCAAAATAAGTGACATCGCCTTCCCAAATGTTGTCGTATTTTTCTTTGGCCTTGATCGGTATAAGACCACCAATTGGTTCAAAACTTTCAGATTCCTCGAATTCTACTTCGGTTGGCATCGGTCCTAGATCTGGGTCTACATCACTAGAATACAAATACCAATCATCAATGATGTTTACTTTGAAGATCAATTCAACTACATCTCCAGTCTGTACCTCCGTTTCCGAAGCTGAGAAAGACCAATCTGTTGTAACCTTGAATTGTGCGAAAGCACTAGTCACAAACAGTAAAAATATAGCCGTTATCAATGATTTTTTCATTGGCCAGTTTTATGTTTTAAACACAAAATCGATCCTATCGATTCATTTTTGCGAAATATTTAAAGAACAAGGGTATAGTTTCTATTCCTTTAAAGTAATTGAACACTCCGTAATGCTCATTTGGAGAATGTATGGCATCTGAATCTAAACCAAATCCCATAAGTACAGTCTTGCTTCCTAAAATTTGCTCAAACAAGGCTACAATAGGAATTGAACCTCCTCCTCTGAATGGTACAGGATCTTTTCCAAATGTCTCTTTCATGGCCTGAGCTGCAGCTAAATAAGCCAGTGAATCGGTAGGGGTAACAGCTGGGATAGCACCATGATGAGGAGTTACCTTAACCTTCACTGATGGAGGCGCCATTGCTTCAAAATGCTTCTTAAATAGATCTGTGATCTTATCCGGATCTTGGTGAGGCACTAACCTCATGGAGATCTTTGCATAAGCTTTAGAAGGAATCACTGTCTTAGCTCCTTCTCCTGTATAACCACCCCAAATACCATTTACATCTAATGTTGGACGAATTGAAGCTCTCTCCATAGAACTGAAACCTTCTTCTCCCTCTACATCGCTTAAACCAATTGATTTCTTGTATTCTTCTAGACTAAAAGGAGCCTTAGCCATGGCAGCTCTTTCAACCGATGAAAGCTCTTGTACATCGTTATAAAAACCGGGAATAGTAATGTGTTTCTTTTCATCTCGCAACGAAGCGATCATTTCAGCCAATACGTTGATCGGATTAGGAACAGCACCGCCATAAAGACCTGAATGTAAGTCTCTATTAGGACCAGTAACCTCGATCTCATGATAACTCAATCCTCTCAACCCTACAGTTATTGAGGGCACATCATTAGCGATGATCCCTGTGTCTGATACAAGGATGATATCGTTCTTGAGCATTTCTTGATGCTTCTCTAAGAAGATCTCTAGGTTATCTGAACCTACCTCTTCTTCTCCCTCTATAATGAATTTGATATTACATGCTAATTCGCCACCTGCCATCATGGCTTCGAAAGCTTTTACATGCATATAAACCTGTCCTTTATCATCACAAGCTCCACGGGCAAAAATGGCTCCTTCTGGATGAATATCTGTTTTCTTGATGACCGGCTCGAAGGGTGGTGAATCCCAAAGCTCCAATGGATCTGGTGGTTGAACATCATAATGACCATAAACCAAAACTGTTGGCGCCAAATTGCTAATTATCTTTTCACCATAAACAATAGGATGACCTTCGGTTGGATATACTTTAGCAACATCGGCACCAGCTGCAGCCAGCTTTTCTTTTACGAATTCGGCTGCCTTTTTCACATCTTCTTTATGCTTGCTATCTGCACTCACAGATGGTATTCTCAGAAGATCGAGAAGTTCTTCTAAAAATCTGTCTTTGTTTTTTTCTATAAAGTCTTGGGTATTGCTCATTCCATTGCGGTTTGTTGCAAGTTAATTGAAAGTGGAAGAAATAACAGTTTGGAAACAGAAGCTTTTATAGACATGAATGAGTTAAAACCCATCTCCCTCAACCGTAGCTTTCTTCTTTAAGGTTTGGCTAGATTCAGATGCCATGAGCAATTGATAAGGCTCATCGATACCATAATATAACTTTTTGAAATCAACCACCCATTGAATGACTCTTTCCTTGGAACTTGGCAAGGTTCTAAACCCTGCGATCTTAGACTTGCCGTTATTTATATTCGGGATCTGTGCATTATATGCATCATTTGATGAATAGGTTTCAAGCTGGAAACCATCATAATTAAAGTAATACCAAGTTCCATCAGTCATTTCCAAAAGCAATGTCAAAATATCTCCTTCGGGATCCTTTCTGATCTCCATATACCCATCTAGCTGCATGTCAAGGTCCACATTTGAAACGTTCGATATTCCAATTTTACCTTCACTATAAAATGACTTGATCTGCTCAGACCATTTAAGATCCACACTGGTAATCACTAAATCTTTCAACAATAGTCCTCCGGAAGCATTTACTAAAGCTTTTGGAATACTTTGATAAGACAAATCCCAATTACGGGTTGCATCATCTCCAATGAACTCCGCAATTCTATAGATCATATCAGACCTATCTTCGTGAGCTTTTGGAACACCTAACTGCTCACCCATTTCTTTTAAATTACCGGCAAATGCTGTGTGCGCTTCTAGAGGCATCCCAAAATTCATGGTGAACATTGCGCTCAGTTCAAAATTTGCAGAGTCTAGGTTTCCTTTTCCTTTGCCTGCGGCTTGAATGACTTCCATATTACTTCCAGTCAAGAAATTGAGTTTGCCTTCAAAACTTACTTCCTGCTTGTCTTCATTGTAGCCGAACATACTTCCAGCAAAATTTAGCGAAGGGTCATCCTTCTTATTCTGGTTATCAATTCGAAAAGTCTTGGTACCTGCATCATAATAAAGCATTCCACCTTTTGGAACAAAGAAGTCTTGGTCAACAGGACTTCTCTTTTCTGTAATAAAAGACAGGTAAGGTGTCTGTTTGTCGAAATGAAGTCCAGCATTCAATGGCCTACCTTGGCGAGTTTGTGCTTGATCAAAATTGATAATCACTTCCTGAATATCATCGTTGGAACTGTATTCGATCCAAATATTACGTTCTTTTAAACTTGCCAAATCTAGAGTTACTGCTCCATCTAATCGCAAGGCTTCTTTATAAGCATACATGGTTACATCGCCCTCATAAATGAATCCAGGTGAAACACGGATACCTTCCCCCGCAGTAACAGCCCCGCTTGCTCGGGTATGGGGGCCATTTTCATTATCATTTGCAATGAATTGAAAGTCGTTAAACTGAATTGCAAATGTATCCTGAACTGCATTGACCAACTCATAAGTTCCTCTTCCCTCAAACCGTGTTCTAGAAAGGATATTAATTTCAGCATTGTAAAGTCTATGGTATAATCCTGCGGTATCCATAAGGATCACCGCATTCGAGAGCGTTCCTATTTTTGAATTTTCAAGGATAGTTAACTTATTATTCTCAGGTGTGATTTGTGCATCTGCAACTTTGATATAAGGTATACCGGTTACCTCCAATTCCTTAGAATCGATATCATAAACGGCACCAGCTGCATAAAAAGCCAATGAATCTAAACGCCTATTAGTAGAATAAAAGAAAGACTGTTCCAAAGGAATGTTCTCCGCTTTACTCATGGTAACGCTTTTATTGTTCACGTCCCAAAGGGCAGAGGGAATTGAGGTTTTGAATTGAGCATATGGAAAGTCCAGTGCAGCTGTTCCTGCAACCTCGGGTTCGATAGTGGCCAATTGATTGGCCACATCAAAATTAATTCTAACACCTTCTGAGCTTAAGATTGGTCTAGGAGAGTTATCCGCTTTTAACGTAAACTCACTATTTTTTGCCTCAAAAGCATTCATTGAAAATGAAATTGAGTCAGAAGATAGAGTAGATCCAGAAACATCGAGTATACCTTTTCCAAAAAGGCCCGACTGTCTGAGAAGGACTTCTCCATCAAGTTTAGCCTGGTTATCGAAGATCCGGAAAGGCTTTTCCTTCTCTATATTTTTAAGTAGCATACTATCTATCTTTGCATGCCAATCCATAGAATATGCCTCAATGCTCAGCGCTGGGTATGAAACTGTATCTACAAAACCAGCTGCAAGTTCAGCCTTGATCCCCTTTGTAACAACCAACGAATCTAAAAACATAGTTGCTCGTTCATTATCAAATGTCCCTGTCAAATATTCGATGACACCCGGTGATGAAATTCCATTTTTATCTAACTGGACCTCACCAAAAAGTCGACCACCGCTTTTATATAAACTATAGCCACTATCAGGTATTGAATGAACAAAGCCAAAACTCTTATCATCTCTCAATTTGAGATTTTCTTTAAAGTCTGGTAAGATTCCGTTAGAATGGAAAACCCCTTCAAAGGCATATTGAGAAGGGTCGGCATCGGCCACACTATCTAATTTAAAAGGTGGTACTTCGAAATAAACTGTAGAATCATAAGCTCCCTTTAAGACCTCTGGTTTATCAAAAAACACACTGGCACTTTCATTAGAGCTAAATATTGGAAACTCAGGCATAGACCTTAGTGCCGATTTGTTATTAGGGTCATTGATCCTTAAAACCCCCGACGTTTTGACAAGCTGGTTGCTCAATGCCTCTCTCTTTCCCGCATCTAATTCAACCTTTAACTTAATCGAGTCGACCTGAGTCAAATTCACTAAAAAACTATCGTAACGAAAAGTGAACCGCTCTCCATTAAATTGAAAGTTACCGGCATCTAAGGCACCATCGAATTCAATGTCTCTATTTTTCAACACCCTTATCTCTTGATTATTTGGCGTTATAACTACATCTAGGGAATCACTGACCAAGAACTTCTCGACCCCTCTGACTGTCATTACCGAATCCTTGAAACTAATGGTTGCATTTGGTGAATTAGAGATCAATGAAGAAATGATCAAATCATCATAATCTGTAGCCTTCTTACTGGACTTCATGTAATGATAGCCCTTGTCAGTTACATCAACAGCTCCAGTTGTTTCGTCTAACTTCACTAACCCGCGTGACATCAATAGTTCCATGGCTTTTACAGCCAATCCTTCATTGATATTGTACTGACGAGCCATATCATAGATGTAAAAAGTTCCACCGTTTTTATTAGCAAGATTAAGAGCTGCAATCAAAGGATGAAAGCTGAAGATCTGTGAGAGATCAAAATATCGATCTGCACTATAAAAATCTTTGGATTCTAAAGAAAGAGGTACATCTGCTCTAGCTGAATTGATCGAAATGTTCAAGAAATCGTTATTCAGATTCCAAAGCAGTTCATCTCCCGTTACGTCCATATTATAGTATGATGAACGAAATGGAGTGGTCTTGTACCCTTCTACACTGGTTTCAGAGACCAACTCATCTGTTTGATAGTCATAGCTAAACTCTACAGCTGGGTGGAATATTGAATCCCCTTGATGATATATGATTAAATCAGATTTGGCGGCATAAACCGTAGAATCTTCATTGTTGAATATAAAGTCCTTACTAACCGACTTAAACTTTTTAACTCCATTGATTGTGCCTTCTAATACCGATGGTTCATCATAAGCAGTTTTGGAATAGAAATTCATTCCCTGATAATTGACTCCTCCTTTAAAAGTTAGTTTTTCGGAACCTATCCCCTTTATTGGTGTATTTGCGTTGTAAGAAATGAATCTAGGATAAGTCTCTCTTTGACTTCTTCCAGGTCGGAGGTCTAAATTCATCACCCCAGAAATTGGAACATCGATCTTGGCAGGTTGGTTGAATAAAACATCCTCAAAAGTGAATTCACTAACATCAACCTTAAACTCATACTGTTTCAGCCTCGCTTGCATGGCTTCCCTAGGCTGACCCAACCTCGACCAATCAACAAGTCCATCCTGACCTCTAAACAGCTTTTCGTTAAAAAGAAAATAACCTTCGGTTCCAATAATCTCAAAAGTATCGGTTTGGCTGGCTAAGATCAGGTCTCCTTTTTTCAAATGGATTATTGAACCCATTTCTTCGTACATAACACCTAATGGATCAGAGAAAGGGTTACTCACTTGCTTTTCTTCTTCTACAAACTCACCTCTGGCCTGGGCTTTTAAGGTCTCAATATCTACTTCTTCGGCAGGCTGATAAACGATAACATCATTTTCGCCACCAAAGTCAGGCTCGTTAAATAAGATCTCATAATCTGCATTTCTAAAGCTGATGGACTGATACCTATCTTTATAGATCGCTTCATGCTGAAGGAAAGTATAAAGTGTTTCCGTATAATAATTGAGCTGAATTCGGTCAAATTCTTCCGAGGCTTTTCTCATAGAAAAAGCCAGTTTCTCCATAGCTTCTACTGAAAAATTCCTTTCCTCCTTTGCCAATTTGAGGCTTCCTAATAGCTCTCTTATGTCATATCTAATTCTTACCCGATTCTTATCAAGTGCAATAAGCATCTTAAGTAAATGATCTTGGGTTGAAGCAGAGAACTGCTCACTCTGATAAGCCTCGATAAAGAAATGATACTCTTCGGGAAACGAACTAATCTCCTCTGTCTCTATTATGGTTCTAACATTAGGCGGAATCACTAAAGAATCCTGCTGCTGTTCAGTTTGCGAAACCAAGCTGAATGTGCAGAGAAAAGTTATTATAGCAGAGAAGACAGAATGTCTAGACATGATCAATAAATCAATATCTTAATAAAACGAATAATCCTTTAAATTCTTGAGTAACTATTAGTCTTTCTTTAATACTAACGCTACCCAGTTTTTCTTCGTTGTCGATTTAACTTCTTTTAAGCCTAAGTTTGAGGCTAGTTCTAAGACCTGAGCCTTATCACTCTCATAGAAGCCACTGAGAAATAACTGGCCGTCCTGTGCAAGCAAATCATTATAATAAGACATTTCATCTAAAAGGACGTGTGTATTGATATTTGCAAGAATGATCCCAAACTCCCCTGAGATATTTAACTGATCTATGGTTCCTTTGCTTACAAATTCAGGCTCAATGCCATTGAGCCTCAAGTTTTCATGTGCATTCTCAATGCACCAATCATCGATATCTGTTGCAGCAACAGATTTAGCCCTCAATTTGGCAGCCATTATAGCTAGAATACCTGTTCCCGAACCTACATCTAAGACACGTTTCTCCTGATGGTCGAATTCTAATTGAAGTGCCAAAAGTTGACTTGTTGTCTCATGATGACCAGTTCCAAATGACATCTGAGGATTGATGACGATTTCATAAGGGATATCTGTTTTAGATTCATGAAAAGTAGCCCTTACAAAGATCTGGTCACCGACAGAAATAGGCTCGTAATTCTTTTCCCATTCCTCATTCCAATTCTCTCTAGGAATCTTCTTAAGCTCATACCAGATACGAGTTTGCTTTCTATATTCATTGAATAAGGTCTGTAAAGCAGGGTGACTAAACGTCTCTTCCTGAATATAAGCTTCGAAACCGACCTCAGTATCTAAGAAGGATTCGAATTCAAGTTCCCCCATTTCAGCCATAAGAATTTCACGAAATGGAGGATCACAATGAATATTGATTTGGATATAATCCATTAATAAGACTTAGCAATATCGATAAAGTCTTGAGCCTTCAAAGAAGCTCCTCCGATCAAACCACCATCAACATCGGGTTGAGCCAAGAGCTCTTGTGCATTAGCTGGCTTCATTGAACCACCATAAAGGATAGGAATCCCATTTGCCACTTCTGTTCCAAAGTGAGAGGATAGAGACTCACGAATGCTCTTATGCATTTCTTGTGCTTGGTCTGTACTTGCAGTAACACCTGTTCCAATTGCCCAAATAGGTTCGTAGGCGATTACCACTTTGCTCATTTCTTCTCCAGAAAGTTCGTATAGACTCTCTTTGAGCTGTTGATTTACAAAGCTCACATGGTCACCCGCTTCTCTGGTTTCAAGACTTTCTCCACAACAGAAGATAGGAGTTAGTCCTTTGGCAAGTGCTAACTTCACTCTTTCGGCTAATTGAGCATTAGTTTCATAATGATACTCTCTTCTTTCGCTATGTCCAAGAATTACAAAATCAGTTCCAACTGATAGAAGCATATCTGCTGAAAGGTCTCCGGTGTAAGCACCAGACTCATGCTCGCTCATGTTTTGAGCTCCAAGATGAACAAGGTCAGAATCTTCAACGATTGCAGCAACTTCTGATAGATGGATGGCAGGTGTGCACATCACCATTGTTACATCTGAAGGAACATTATCCTTGCTTAGTTTAACTACTTCAGTAGCTAATGCTAATCCATCAGATAGTGTCTTATTCATTTTCCAATTACCTGCAATTACCTTTTTTCTCATGATTCTATTGTTTGATTCAAAGATAGAAGAGTTGAAAGTAAATGCTGTAGTCGAAAGATGAAATTTCGGACTACGATTGCATCAATCCATTGAATTTGAAAGGATAAAAGAAGAATTCTATAAATTGGCTGGATGATCAGAAGAGGTGTTTTTTTGTGGACTGCCATTTTAAGCCTTCAGTCTTTGAGTCAATCACAATCCTATGAAGCCGATTCCCTTCATAAAATGGAGTGGTTTGCTGATGCCAAACTGGGCATTTTTATCCATTGGGGACTATACTCGGTTAATGGAATTGATGAGTCCTGGTCTTTTTTTAATGAATATATCTCACATGAAGACTACTTAAAACAGGTTTCGGGATTTGGTGCTGAAAAATACGACCCAAAGGCATGGGCAAAACTCATAAAAGCAAGCGGAGCTCAATACACTGTCATTACCTCAAAGCACCATGATGGTTTTGCCCTCTGGGATACAGACTATGGAAATCTCAATGCGGTTGAACATGCCAAAGTGGGGAAAGACGTTCTGACTCCTTTTGTAAAGGCTGCCCGAAAAGAAAAACTGAAGTTAGGCATCTACTTTTCTTTACCTGATTGGTCTAGCGATCTCTACACTCATTTTACTACAAATAAGATGAGGTATAAAATCGAGGGTGAGCCTGAGCGTTGGAATAAATTCTTGAACTATTACCAGAATCAGTTAGGTGAATTACAAACCAACTATGATCCAGATCTCTGGTGGTTCGATGGTGACTGGGAGCATAATGCAGAAGAATGGGAAGCAGAAAAAGTCAGAGAAAAGTTATTAACCGCTAATTCCAAAGCTATTATTAATGCCCGATTAGCAGGACATGGAGATTATGCTACACCAGAGCAAGGGGTTCCACTGTTCAAACCGGCATCTGCAGTTTGGGAATTATGCATGACCATGAATGACTCTTGGGGTTTTCAATTCAATGACAACAACTATAAAACACCCAATCAGATCATCCGAATCTTTACCGACTGCTTAAGAATGGGCGGCAACCTATTATTGGATATTGGACCTAAGGCTGATGGTACCATTCCTTCGGAACAGGTGAAAATTCTTGAAGAATTAGGCCGATGGACCAAAAAGCATGAAGAAGCTATTTATGGTAGCCAAGGAGGAATTCCTACGGATTATTATTATGGGCCAAGTACTTTGAGTAAAGACAAAAAAACACTTTATCTATTTGTTGAGCACAAGCCCAATGAACCCATCATTGTTCGTGGACTTAAGAATAAAGTAAATCGAATTAGAGTGGTCGGTAATGGTACTAAGTTGACTCAACGGATTCACAACAAACCTTACTGGAGTGCCAAGCCAGGCATTCTGTATATTGATGTTCCCACTGAGGTATTGGATGAGCAAGTTACTGTGGTCGCTTTGCAGCTTGATGGAGAGATTCAGCTTGAAGGACAATAAAAACAAAAGCCCCGACAATTCTGTCGAGGCTTCTGTACCAGAGGCGGGACTTGAACCCGCACGACCCGAAGGTCACAAGATTTTAAGTCTTGCGTGTCTACCAATTCCACCACTCCGGCTTCAACTACATGGTAGTTGTAATTCTATTCTAAACTAAAAAAGCGTGTAAGACACGCTTTATAGCTTGTGAGCGAGAGACGAGGTTCGAACTCGCGACCCCGACCTTGGCAAGGTCGTGCTCTACCAGCTGAGCTACTCTCGCTTATCAATTTTTCAATTGCAACTTGCTCTTCTTGCAAATTGGAGTGCAAATTTAATGAAGGGGTTCGAATATGCAACGGCTTATTGAAAAAAATTACTCTTTTAGCTTCCCTTTGATCTCATTCAACTTTAATAAGGCTTCTACAGGTGAGATTGTATTAATATCTAAATTCTCCAATAATTCCTTGATCTCATTGAAAGTAGGGTCTGCCTCGAACAATGACATTTGAAAATTATTCTTAGGAATGGATGAGATCTTTTCACCTTCCTTGCCTTTAATTTTATCTTTTTCTAAGTGTTGCATGATCTCCGCTGCCCTAATGACCACGGGGTTAGGCATCCCTGCCATTTGAGCAACATGTATTCCAAAACTATGCTCACTACCACCTTTCTTTAGCTTTCGCATAAAGATCACCTTGTCGCCAACCTCTTTAACAGACACATTATAATTCTTGATCGCTGGAAAATCTTCTTCCAACTGATTGAGCTCATGATAGTGAGTCGCAAAAAGAGTTTTAGGTTTGAACCTATCGTGGTTGTGCAAATACTCCACGATAGACCAGGCAATAGAGATACCGTCATAGGTACTCGTTCCTCTTCCGATCTCATCCATTAATACCAATGACCTTTCAGAAAGATTATTCAAGATACTGGCTGTCTCAATCATCTCTACCATAAAGGTTGATTCCCCTTTAGATAAATTATCGCTGGCGCCTACTCTGGTAAATACTTTATCGGTTATACCGAGATTAGCCTTGGCCGCAGGAACGTAACATCCCATTTGCGCCATAAGAACGATCAATGCCGTTTGTCTTAAAAGTGCAGATTTACCCGCCATGTTAGGGCCTGTAATGATCAAGATCTGATGATTATGATCGTCTAATGAGACATCATTGGGTACGTAGGATTCTCCAACCGGAAGCTGCTTTTCAATCACCGGATGTCGACCTTCATGGATGTCGATGACCATTTTATCATTCAGCTCTGGCTTGCAATAATTATTCTCTTGAGCCACCAACGAAAAGGAGATCAGACAATCTAGCGAAGCAATATATCTGGCGTTCTGTTGGATCTTCTCCACATAATCTCCAGCATAAGCCACTAAACCTTGAAAAAGCCTTTGCTCAATGACCTTGTACTTATCTTCTGCACCAATGATCTTTTCTTCATAGGTTTTTAGCTCCTCTGTAATGTACCTTTCGGCATTCACCAAGGTCTGTTTTCTGATCCATTCTTCAGGAACTTTGTCTTTATGGGTATTACTGACTTCTAGGTAGTAACCGAAAACCTTATTGAAAGCGATCTTTAAAGAGGTGATGCCAGTATTCTGTATCTCTCGTTGCTGAATCTCAATTAAATGATCTTTACCACTAAAGGCGATGGACCTTAGCTCATCAAGTTCCTCATCAACACCTTCTTTGATGATGCCTCCTTGATGCACAAGCAATGGAGCATCTTCCTGAAGATCAGTATTGATCCTATCTACCAATTTTTGGCAAGTATCTAATTGGTCTGATAATTTCTGAAGTGAATCTATCCCTGAGTTACTTAAATAACCCTTGATAGGCGCCACATGCTCTAAGGATTTCTTGAGATGAAGCATCTCTCTAGGGTTAATTCGGCCAACAGCCACCTTCGAGATCAGACGTTCTAAGTCATTGATCATTTTCAAATGCTCGATGACTTCATCCCTCAACTCAGCATTTTCATGAAATGACTCAACGATAGAAAGTCTTTCCTGAATACGAGATAACTCCTTCAAAGGAAGGACCACCCACCTTTTCATAAGTCTCGAACCCATAGGCGTCATGGTATGATCCAACACACTAATTAAAGGTACTCCACCCTGATGTTGAGGATAGACTAGCTCTAAATTCCTAATGGTAAATTTGTCTAACCAGACATATTTGTCCTCCTCAATTCTGCTGATACCGGAGATATGAGCGACCTCTCTATGCTCAGTATCTTCTAGATAATGAAGAATGCCTCCTGAAGCTATAATTCCAAGTTCCATTTCGTCAATACCAAAGCCTTTTAGGGAAGAAGTATTGAAGTGTTTGGTCAGTTTTTCGTTGGCGAAATCCGAAGCATAAACCCAATCATCTATGTGATAGGTATTGTAATTGTCTTTAAAATGCTTATCGAAATTACTTCGCTGAGCCTTAGAAAAAATAAACTCTGAAGGATTAAAACCTTGTATCAATTTGTCAACGTAAGCTGGGGTTCCCTCTGCTGTAAGGAATTCGCCTGTTGAGAGATCTAAGAAGGAAACGCCAAGTTCATCCTTACCAAAAAACAAGGAGCAGAGGTAGTTATTCCTTTTCTGTTCAAGCACATTATCGTTGAAAGATAGTCCTGGAGTAACCAATTCAGTCACTCCTCTTTTGACGATTCCTTTCACCGATTTAGGATCTTCTAGCTGATCGCAAATAGCTACTCTATTCCCAGCTCGCACAAGCTTGGGCAAGTAAGAATCTAATGAATGATGAGGAAATCCGGCCAATTCAATATGGCTTGCAGCCCCGTTGGCTCTTTTGGTCAAGACTATTTCGAGTATCTTACTAGCTTTTATGGCATCCTCACCAAAGGTTTCATAAAAATCTCCTACACGGAACAACAAAAGCGCTCCTGGGTACTTTGCCTTAATCGCATTGTACTGCTTCATCAACGGAGTTTCTTTGGTTGCTTTTGATTTTGCCATACTTCTCTAAAAATCCCTCTCGGTAATTTTCAAAAATAGAAAAATAAGTAAGCGATAAATAATATTAGAGAAGGCAATAGAATAGTATTTCAGAAGATTTCATAAAACATGGGCAATATTATAACTAAATCTTTCGTTATATAGACACCAAAGCGAATCAAACACCTCTCCTGACAACTCAGGAACCCCTTAACACCAGTTTCATCACCTCTTCCCAATTGGGAACTGTATTGAATTTTTTAACAACCCATAAACCCATTTAAGATGAAACAAACATTAAAAATTGGTATGGTACTGCTCGGAGCATTAACCATAGCCATGTGGTTCGGTATCTCATCCACATCCAAAAAAAAAGAAATACTCAGCCAAAAGAACAGTCAACTGGAAACAGAACTGATGAATCAGGAATCGGCATTTAATGAAATGCTCACTCTTTATGATCAGGTGGAAGACAGGATCGGTGATATTCTCGAGAGAGAGAATATCATTCAAGCCCAAAGCAACGATCGCATTAATAAAAGTAACCACCAGAAAATATTTAAAGAGATCAACATGATTGACGACCTGATTTTTAGAAGCAAGCAAGACCTTAAAAAACTAGAGGATGAAACTAGAAGTTCTAACCTAAAACTCGGTGTTTTTGAAAAACGGATCAGCTCATTGCAAACCACATTAACTGAAAGAGCCGAAATTATTCAATCACTTAAAACACAACTGAGTGAACGCGATGAATCATTAGCGATGATGATCTCAGAACAAGATTCATTGAATCAAACAATCAACACTCAGCTAGAAACTATTGACATGAAAGATCTTGAAGTCAAACAACTTACTGCACAAAACAATGAGTTGAATAAAAGCTTCTTGGCTATAGGTACTTATGAGCAATTGAAAACCAAAGGTGTTGTCAACAAAGAAGGCGGCTTCCTAGGCGTTTTTGGAAGAAATATTGCCTTGCAAGAAGAAGCTGATCTTGGTTCTTACTTGTCGATTGACAGAAGGAATCTGCAAACTCTTAGAATAGAAGCTTCAAGCCTTAGTTTGGTAAGCAATCATCCTGCAGGATCGTATCAGATCATTCCGGGTGAAAGCGAGTCAGAAAAAGTATTAGAGATAACAGACCCAGAAAACTTTTGGAAGATCTCCAAGTATTTGGTGATCACCAAGAAGATATGAGTTGTTGATTGGTGTTGCCCAGCTTTGCTGGGACATGGCTTCTAATAGTAGCCATGAGATTGAGAACCCGGCTGAAAGGTCGGGTTTCTTTTATATTTTTGTCGTATGCGCAAGATCAGCAATGAAGAGCTCAACCGACCAGACTTAGAGACTTTCAAGTCTCAGGAGAAGAACCCAATTATTTTGGTTTTAGACAATATCAGAAGCATGCACAATGTGGGTTCTGCCTTTAGAACAGCCGATGCTTTCGCCATAGAAGCAGTTTATTTATGTGGAATCACTGCTCAACCTCCACATCGTGAGATCCACAAAACGGCTTTGGGAGCCACAGATTCTGTGGCTTGGAAGTACTTTGAGAATACCTCACAAGCTTGTAAAGAACTAAAGGAGAAAGGATATCAAATATCTGCCATAGAACAGGCGGACCAAAGTACTTCACTGGAAGAATTCCAACCCAAAGCCTCAGATAAACTCGCTTTGGTATTCGGTAATGAAGTTTTCGGAGTGGAAGATGAAGTGGTAGAATCTGCTGACCTGTGTTTGGAAATCCCTCAATTCGGTACTAAACATTCCATCAACGTTAGCGTAAGCATGGGAGTGGTTTTGTGGGATATTCTCAATAAAACAAAACTGAACAATTAAGGTGAAGCAGTCATTCCAGAATTTTTCTCATTGTTTTCAGAGATACCAGACAAATGAGCCCAATTCAAAAAATATGGACTAATTTTCCGGTATGATGATTAAAGGTTAAAAATGAAAGACATTAACAATAAAGGTCGGGTGAACCGATTTAAATACTTGCTCTGCTTCTACGGACTCTTCGTGGTCTTTATGTTCGTATACAAGTACATCATCTCTCCTGACCTTCCAACGCTGATACTATTAGTGGCTTTTGCTCCTTTATTCGGATTCATGTCATCGTTTGTCAACTGGCCCGTCTATATACATGCCACTGAAGCCAACGGAGATCTAGTGATCAATACCCAAAGGCTCTTTTCGAAAAAACAGAAATCACTTCTGATCACGAAATACAACTTCGACAGCTACTTTGAAACTGACCATTTACATATAGGACTGAATGTACTTGACGAAAATGACAAACTGAAAAAGCACAAGATCAAAGTAAGCTGGATGCGCCTCAAAGACCTCCGCACGTTAGAAGAAAAGCTGAAGGAGATCAATCCATACGCCCCGGTGAAATAGATATGAGTACTGAGTATTGAGTACCTAGATAGATGTCAATACTTAAGTCATACTACTTTCCTCCCCTAATAAAGGGTAGGTGCCCTTTAGGACAGAGGGATTATTCCTCAAACAACTCTGTCCAAGCTGCATTGATAGCTCTTGATTGGCCACCTTTCCATTCTGGTGCTCCTGGGATCTCAGTCACCTCGGCCAACTGCTCTTTTGTTTTACCATTCGCTTGACCCTTCTTTACAAATTCAAGCACTTTGCCTAGGTAATTCTGGAAGGCTTTTAAATCCTCTCGAGTTCCTTTGATCTCATAACCATTTCCAGAATGGCCAAAGACAAACCGCGTATCTGCATCGAAAGCCTTATAACCTTCTTCCATCACCAGTTGCCAATTTTCAATATTCGCACCTGCAGACTTATCGATATAAGGCACTCTTCTATTGAAAAGCAGATCTCCTGTATGAACGATATTGGCGTTCTCAAAATGAACGAATGAGTCTCCATCGGTATGCCCCGGCCCGAAGTAATGCAGTGCAATTCTTTCGCCACCAACTCTTTCTCTGATCATTCCTTTCTTGTAAGTAGTGTCTGGCAGGAGTTGATTATCTAGTGAACCCTGAGCTTCAGCAGTTCTTTTCTGATTCAGCATTGAATTTTCATGAGCCATTACCTTTTTCACATATCCTTTGAAAGCGATATTTCCAGCAGAATGATCTCCATGATGGTGGGTATTCACTAATAGGTCCAACCTACGATCTGACTTCTTCTTCAACTCCTCGATCAGATGACCCGCTTGCTCAGGAAACTGACTATCAACAACCGCTAGCCCAGCTTGTGAGATATAGAAAGCAATAGTGCCTCCACGTTCGGTGAAGATCCCAACATTTCCCCTCAGCATTTCCATTTGATAAGAATTCTGAGCTAAGAGTCTTAATAATGGGTTGGAAAATGCCAAGGCAGAACTTCCTAAAGCTGCTTTCTGGATAAAATCTCTACGGTTGATCATAGTTTCTGGTATTCAAAAGGTTAATTCAGTGGAAATCTAACCATTTATATAATTGAAAGTTCAAAGTCGGCCTCTTGTAAGTCGTTTTTGGTAATTTCACCGACCAAAGAATAATATCATGAAGAAACTTTTTTTACTTCTTTTGGCTACGGCTACTATTTCCGTTACAGCCCAAGAATGGCCTAGAGAATTACTAACACATCCAGAGCTGACTGGCTATCGTGAAACCTCTTCCTATCAACAAGTAATGGATGTGGTTAATGCAGCAGTTGAGGGTAGCCCTTATGCTCATCTTATCTCTATGGCTCAATCCAAAGGAGGGAAGGACGTGCCTGTAGTAGTAATGGCTAACCCTAAGGTAGAAACTGCAGAGGAAGCCAAGGCAAGCGGGAAGCCTATTATCTATATTCAAGGAAACATTCACTCAGGAGAAGTTGAAGGTAAAGAGGCTCTTCAGGTCTTACTCAGAGAGATCTTAAAAGGCGATAAAAGCAATTTACTAGATAACCAGATCATACTTTTCGCCCCTATCTATAACACAGATAGTAATGATGAAATGGAGCAAGGACGAAGACCCTCTCAGGAGGACAGCCCTATAAAAGTTGGGATCAGAGCTAACAGCCAAGGTTGGGATTTGAACCGTGATGGTATGAAGGCCGAAGCATTAGAAACAAAAGGCCTTCTAGGTAACATCATTGTGCCATGGGATCCTACTTTGTTTGTCGACTTACATACGACCAACGGGGTTTGGCATGGTTATTCGCTTACTTGGGCACCTAGCTATCACACTGCCGGAGAGAAAGCACCTTATGATTACACTTGGGATAATATACTTCCTGAGGTTACCGAAAATGTGCTTAAGGAAGACGATGTTCATTTAGGACCTTATGGTTACTTCTACACTAGAAGAGAAGGCTGGCCCATCAAGTCTATTTCGACATACAATCACCATCCACGTTATTTGGTGAATCAATTTGGACTAAGAAACAGAATGGCAATTCTTAGTGAGGCTTTTGCCCACGAAAGACTGTACCAAAGAATGAATAGTACCTACGCCTTTGTTCGAGAAATACTTGAATACACCAACGAGCATGGATATGAGATGAAAGAGATAAACCAAAAAGCTGAAGAAGCAGCTATTCAATTGGTCCAAGAACAAGGTGGAAAGATCAAAAAAGGGGTACGTTTCGAAATGGTGCCTATGGATGAGCCTGTTGAATCTTATAGAATTTATAATCATTTAAAAACTACTAATTCTAGAGGCCAGGAGACCTATCTTAGAAAGCCGGAGATCATTACCCTCTCGAATATAACGAACTACTCTGCTTTCGATGCTACGGTGAGCGCCACTTTACCTAAAGGCTATATCATTCCAAAAGAAATGGAAAACATAGTCAAGCATTTACAATTGCATGGTGTAGAGGTTCAAACTTTAGAAAGCAATACAAGAGCAAGTGGTGAGGTCTTTATGGCTACTCAACTAGACAAAGCTCAAAGACCCTTTGAAGGCCATAATATGGTTACATTAGAAGGTAGTTTTGAAGAAAGCCGAAAAAGATTCTCAAAAGGAGATTATTATGTTAATCTAGCTCAGCCTTTGGCCAATCTTATTTTTTACTTATTAGAACCACAATCCGATGACGGACTAGTCAACTGGAATTTCTTTGATACTTACTTTGAAAAAGAAGGTATAGCAGAAAAGACAGTAGAATACCCTATTTTTAAATACTTTGAATTGAACTGATCATGAATAGAATTAAAATATTTTTTATAGGTGCCTCTATATTGAGTTTAGGTGCCTGTGCCCAGAAGACAGATCTGGAGAAGACCTTAGAAACCGTCAACCAAGAAACAATTAAAGAGCACATTTACTACATAGCTTCCGATGAGCTAAAAGGTAGAGATACGGGTTCTGAAGAAATTCAGATCGCGGCAGACTATCTCGCCAAAGAATTAGAAAGCTATGGTGCAAAGCAAGTACCTGGTGCCGATGGTTGGTTTCAACCTGTTCCATTGAGAAAGAAAGCCCCAGCTTCTTCAGCATCATTTTCTTATAGCGGCAGAGATTTTAACCTGAACGAAGATTTCTTGATCGTAGATGGGAAAAGCGGTTCATACGAAGGTGAGGTAGTTTACCTTGAATATGGGCTAGAAGCTGATTTTGACGGTGCAGACGTTGCCGGTAAAATGGTCTTTGCTAAAGCTGGAAATGGTGAAACAGCTGATAGAAGAGACATTTTAAGATTAAGCCGTGAAAAGTATAACCTGGCGAGAGAAAACGGTGCAGCAGGTTTAGTAGAATTCTATAACTCTCCGGCTACTCCTTGGAATCGATTAGTGAGTTCATTCAATCGAATTGGCCTCACTTTAGATTCTTTTGAAGACAAAGGTGAGATCATTCCTCACTTATGGCTGAAAGATCTAGACAACGCCAACCAACGTTTTATGATGACTAGAAGTATCAAACGTGCTTCTTTGGAGATCGAAGGGATGACCAACGAGTTAACTGATGATAAGAACATCATTGCCATGGTAGAAGGAACTGATCCTGAATTGAAGGATGAAATTATCATGTTCTCTGCCCATTATGATCATATTGGTATTGGTCCTCCGAACGAAGATGGAGACAGTATTTATAATGGTACGCGCGACAATGCTATCGGAACAGTGACTGTACTTTCAGCTGCTGAGAATATTGCTAAATATCCAATGAAACGTTCCGCACTTTTTGTGCTTTACACTGCTGAGGAAAAAGGCCTTTTAGGTAGCCGTTACATGGCTGACAATCCTATCATCCCATTAGATGAAATTGTCTTTTGTTGGAACAGTGATAACGGTGGTTATAACGATACTACCATCTCTACCATTATCGGTTTAGAAAGAACTACGGCTTCTCAACACATCAAAGATGCTAACGTGGCTTTTGGCCTCACCGCCATTGATGACCCTGCAGGGGAGCAAGGATTATTCGACCGTTCTGATAACGTGAGTTTCGCTAGAAAAGGAATTCCTGCACCAACCTACAGCTTAGGATTTCAGGCATTTGATGCGGAGATCATGAAGTATTACCACCAGGCCGGAGATAATCCAAATACTGTTGATTATGACTACTTGGAAAAATTCTTCAAGAGCTACGTTTATGCGTCTCGATTGATCGGTAATGCTGAAGAAACTCCGTTCTGGACAGAAGGAGATAAGTACTATGAGACTGGCGTTGAGCTTTACGGAAAAGGAAATTAGATAATTAGAAAATAAAAATTTACAATCATCAATCTGCCCTTCTGAACTACGGTTTGGAAGGGCTTTTTTATTGAATCATGTTTTGATGAGGACACTTTAACGGAACAATAAAAGCCTCTGAATAACAAATAAAGCATCGTCTAAGTCACTCCGTGACAGCGGAGAGTCTTAATCTGATGTTTATGAGGTAGATGTTTCCACTTCGCACAACAGAAAAAAGACAGTAAAAGATATTCACTCGCATCATCTCTCCCCCTTTTTAAAAAGGGGGCAAGGGGGATTAGGTTTTCAAGATTTTACTCATGGATAGAGTTATAAGAGGGTCAATTCTCTCTCCTTTGCTTCTCTAGCTTCTCTTTCATAAACTTATAACGGTACCAACCAAAGGCGACTCCAGCAGGCAATGCGATCAACAGATTCCATAGATTCTTCTCGGGCTCCATCGGTTTAGTCTCATCGAAATATGGAATACCGATGTAGATGATCAGCCAAATAACGATCATATATAGAATTCCTTTGAGTGCCCAGTTATACTTTTGCATTGCTTACTATTTCGTGAATGATCCTCAGTCCATCTAAGGTCAAATGTCTTTTTACATCATCAAAACGATCATGTAAAGGATGTAGAATGGAAGATAATCCACCCGTGGCTACGATTTTATGCGGCCTATCTAATTCTTTGCCCAATCGATCCAACATTCCTTCTACCATACTCACATAGCCCCAAAGCACTCCCGACTGAATAGCATGAATCGTATTTAAACCTAAAACCGAATCGGGAAGATCTAATGGAACCTCTGGAAGTTGGGCTGTATTACCAACCAATGCCTTAATCGCTGTCTTCAAACCAGGAGCTATACTTGCCCCTTGGATCACACCATCTTCTCCCACGGTGGTCATGGTCAAGGCAGTGCCAAAATCCACCACAATAGTAGTCGTTTGATACAAGGTGTAACCCGCAACGGCATTAGCCACTAGATCTGTCCCGATTTGATACGGGTTCTTGGTCTTGACAGGTAGCTGATCAAAGACCTTTGGACCAACAAAAACAGGTTTTTCTATAAATGATTGAGCAAAATTGGTTAATACCTCATTCAATTGGGGCACCACAGAAGATATTACAATACCATCAAGCCCATCGAGGTGAAGTCCAGACTCCAGGAAGTTCGAGCGCAGGAACATATCATATTCTGCCTCCGATTTAACCGGAAGCGTATCCAAGCGCCATTCATGGATCCATTCTTCGTTCTTATAAATACCAAAAACAATGTTGGTATTACCGGCATCTATGGCTAAAAGCATATGAGCAAATTATACATTTTGAACGTCATAACGAGGACGAAGGACGAAGTAATCTCCCAAGGCATAAAGCTTGAGATTGTTTCTCCCTAAGGGGAACGCAATGACGTGTTTTTTTAATCAATAAACATTGGTGGATGCTGCTCATCAAATTCCGTAGCCTCTTGAAAAGCTCTAGCTACACTCAATATAGTTGCTTCGTCAAAGAGGTTTCCTATGAATGAGATACTCGTTGGGCTACCCTGATTGTTGTAGCCATTCTTCAGCACCACGCATGGATGACCTGTCAAGTTGGTTGTCAGCAATTGCGAACCTCCAAAGCTAGGTGTTACGATCACATCAAATTCCTTCATCAGGTCATTCACTTTTTCTACCAATTCATAACGGGCTCTGTTCGCATTGATATAATCCACGGCTGAAATAAAACGAGCCGCCCTGAATGAATTAGGCCAAGACCCAGCATTTTGTCTTACCAACAAGGTATCCTGATCGGATCTGGTCAGGGCATCGAAGGCAGCAGACGCTTCTGCAGATAAAATAGACTGCATGGCTCCAAATGGCATATCTGACACCCATTCAACAGGTTGTAGATCGGCACCTAGACTTCTGAGCACCTCTAGCGATATGGAGTCATTAGTCTTTTGAGTTCCTCTTCCACCATTAAAATAGTCTTTTAGATAACCGATCCTCAACTCTGACAGATCAGCTTTACCTTGATAATTAAAAGGATGATCTTCTACCGTTAGATCTTTTTGGTCTTCTCCTCGAATGGCATCGAAGACAATGGCAGCATCTAGGGCAGAACGCGTCATTGGACCGATCTTGTCCATCGTCCAGCTTAAAGCCATAGCGCCTGCTCGACTCACCCTTCCGAAAGTGGGTCTTAATCCGGTAACTCCATTTCTCGTTGAAGGCGAAACTATAGAGCCCAAGGTCTCCGTACCTAAAGCAAAAGGCACTAATCCAGCAGCCGTAGAAGAACCAGAACCAGCACTCGATCCGCTAGACCCTTGCTCTAAATTCCAAGGGTTTCGGGTTCTTCCACCGTACCAAACATCGCCCATGGCTAATGCCCCAAGTGTAAGTTTGGCAACGAGAACCGCACCCGCCTCATCTAACTTTTTCACCACAGTAGCCAATTCATCGCCTCTGTTTTGGTCTTTGTATGGACCCGCTCCCCAAGTGGTGTTATAATCTGGTACAGCCAAAAGGTCTTTGGCTCCGTAAGGAATTCCATGCAATGGCCCCAAGTAGGTACCATTCTTCAGCAAGTCATCGGCTCTTCTAGCCTGAGCCATAGCTCTTTCCTCAATAATAGTGATCACAGATTGTAGCGTGTCACCATATTGCTTCAACCGATCGATAAAGAATTCCGTCAATTCTACAGAAGTGACCTTTCTTTCTCGCATCAAAACTGAGAGCTCTGCCACAGTATAAAAGGCCAGCTCATTCTTATTGGCAGGAAGATCTACATTGCTCGGCAGTTGCCAGTTCTGTGTGATTTGGTTGGACGGAATGATCTTACCTGTTTTCTGTGGTTTGAACCAAACTGAAGGAGGAATGCTATTGTCGATCTCATATTCATGCAGCTCTTCGACCCCTCTTAAAGTTCTTCGCACATTGGGTAAGAGTTGCTCGATCTCATTATCGTCAAAATTCAGGTCGAACACTTTTTGAGTTGACTTGATATCTTCAGCTGTTAGCTCTTCATCTTGAGCTAATTGGTAGCCGGCAAAAAAGCTGATACCGATCAGGGCTATGGCGATCCACTGCTGGGCATGCTTCACTCCTCGAAAATTAGTTTTCATTTCAGTTAAGGTTTAGATTAATATTGTATGATTGAAATTTCAGTCAACAATAAGAATTCGCATAAGTTATATAATCAATGGAGAGACCACAAAGTTTATTTCCTCACTGGATGAGAGGCTTCCTTTTGGCCGCAGCAGGCTACAATTTTCTCTGGGGCATATTTATCGGGTGGTTTCCAGAATCATTTTACCAATGGGTAACTGAATCAGAAGCTACAGCTCCCGGTATTATTGCCTGGCAAGGCAAAGCCGTTTTGGCCATGGTAGTCATCTATTTTATCAATGCCATTCATCCGGGTAAGTTTTGGTATTTCGCAGCCTTTGGCGCTTTTACTAAGCTCGCTGGAGCCGGTTGGTTCTATTTCAGCGTTCTGAATCAAGAAGTTGGAGATAAAGCCACCTTCCATTTATTGATGAACGACCTCATTTGGGTACCATTTTTGATCCTCATCAGTTACCGTGGTTGGCAATACAAAAATCAAAAAGCATGACAGAACATTATACAAGATCGTTTGAGTATAATTTATGGGCGAATAAAAAATTCTCAGAAGTACTGAGAACCAATCCTTTCCAAAGTGAGAAGATCCTCAAGTTCATTTCACACATTGCTAATGCCCAAAGTATTTGGCTCAGCAGAGCAAAGGGAGAGAAAACCGAAATTGGAGTTTGGGATGAACACGACTTCAAAGAAGCGCTTGAGAGACTGAAAGACTCAAGCCAAGAATGGTTGGACTACCTCTACAATTCAGTGGATATTGAAGGCACCATTCAATACACCAATTCTAAAGGAGATGAATATGAATCTCGATTGGCCGATATCTTGACCCATGTGGTCAACCATGGAACACATCACCGTGGACAAGTAGCTCTTTTACTTCGCGAAAAAGATATTGATCCGCCTGCTTCTGACTTTATCTTTTATGTGAGGAGTTGATGAAAGGACAGGAATTATCCTTCCAAACTAGTTTTAAAATTCGGCCAAAACTTTTTCCCCTAAAAGAAAATAAACTTCTTTCGCTTATACTGAGGTGTCCTTTTCTTACTAACCAAGGCTGAACCAGTTTTGGAACTACCAAAGCAATAAGATTTCTTAGAGTTCGCCTTTAGGAGATTGAAACTGATATTAAAAAACAACCCCACTGTATCCCTTTCAGAAGAAAAGATAGTCTGAAGTGCATGGGTTCCAACAGTCAATGGTCCATATCTCATGGCCATACCTAGCTGCGTTTCTCCATTTAAATTATAGAACAGGGGTAAGTAAAATCCTTTTCTCCCTGTTTCATATCGCGGTGTAAGAGTAATACTATTCGCATAACTTACCCTGTAATCAGTGGGCATCAATCCACTCAAGTCCAAAACTGTGGAGACCCCTAAATAGAAGTTATCATCGAAATTATGATCGAAATTCAACCTAAAAGCAGCTGGTAAGCTCACAGTGTAGGCCCCACTCAAGTCTGCCGTCTGCACCAATGTGTCGATTACATTCCTATACCCACGAAGGCTTGAAGCGTCTTCTAGAAGATCAATTACATCATCATAGTCTAAATTACTATCAGCATTGACATTGGTAAACGCAGCCGAACCATGCTCAAAACTGGCCATTCCAATATCCGTCAATGCAACACTCAGCCGAAATTGATAGTCTATATCTCTTTCAACCCTAGTGCCTTGACGTGTTGTAGGGTTAGGTTTATCTAATAGTTGCTCATAAGTGACTCCAACATCAATACCGCCAAATTGCAAACCAATTCCTTTTGGTAATCCTCGCAATGGATTGTTCCCATCTATGTATTCATACCTATCCAAATTAGAGGAATTTCCTGCGCTAATATCAAATTGATCAAAAGTGGCGAAACCATTATTATCAATAACATAATCTGCACCCTCCAGGTCGACCCATACATGACCAGATGGATTGATCAATTTTAGAGTAGCTCCAATTTTCCACCGGCCGAAGCCAGACTCTTTTAGAATCCCACCATAGGTCAGCGCAAACTCTTGCCAGATCATTGTTGAGAGTTCAAAAGATTCACCAGAAAAAGAGGTGTTCCTGAACGATAGGTCATCAAACCTGTCAACCTGATAGACAAAGTTTTGGGAAATATCTGTGCCATTGGCATGAGTTCTTAAACCATATTGAAAAGCTATCCCTCTTTTCTTAGGTAAAGATATGAGACCAGAAAAGCCGCCTAGTGCAGCATTAATTTGGATATACTTTTGTTTTGGCTCAAACTGCCTAATGAATAAGGTCGATTCATTAGTCGTAATTAAGTTTCCGATATTACTTGATGCATATGCATTACCATTGAGCAGGCTGAAATCAAACTTGTAAGGAGAATTAGCAACAAATGACGGGTTAGCACAGACTCCAACGACTCCTGAAAAATCAGAATTTAGGTACCCATTAAATTGCTGACCGCTTAAAGAACTACAAGTCCAAAAAATGAATAAAGTAAAGAGGGCAAATATTCTTGAAGAGAAATTCATTAGAAAGGATATTGAATGTATTGATTTTTTCAAGGGTATACTAGCTTCTTCTACTTTTATATACCCTTAAAACTTAAATACCCTCAATGAAATTTTCTCAGCCATATACTCTCTTGTCAGATTTGAATAAAAAGCACTTCCTGACTTCTGCCATTTCGTTTACCTTTATGAAATGAGCAAACCTGAGAAAACCCTCTTTTTATTGGATGCGATGGCTCTGATCTATCGAGCACACTTCGCCTTCAGTAAAAACCCAAGAATTAATTCTAAAGGACTTAATACAGGAGCTCCATTCGGATTTACCAATAGCTTATATGAGATCATCGATAAGCGTAAACCAACGCATATTGGTGTGGCTTTCGACACCAGCGCACCTACTTTCAGGCACGAAGAATACAGTGAGTATAAAGGTCAGCGAGAGGAAACACCTGAAGACATTAAAGTTGGAACACCAATCGTTAAGGATATTGTCAGGGCTTTTAATATCCCTGTATTAGAAATGGATGGTTTTGAGGCCGATGATGTCATAGGAACGTTAGCCAAAAGGGCTGCTCGAGCTGGTTTTGAAGTCTTCATGATGACACCCGACAAAGATTTCGGCCAACTGGTCGAGGAGCATGTTTACCTCTACAAACCTGCTTTCATGGGTAATGGAGTAGATATTATGGGTATTCAACAGGTATTGGACAAATGGGATATTCAAGAGATTGATCAGGTGGTAGACATGCTTGGTTTGCAGGGTGATGCGGTAGATAATATACCGGGTATACCAGGTGTCGGACCTAAGACTGCAGCTAAATTGCTTAAAGAATACGGAAGCTTAGAGAACATATTAGACCATTCACATGAAGTAAAAGGCAAATTGGGTGAAAAGATCTCGGCTAATAAAGAACAAGGTTTACTGTCCAAAAGATTAGCAAGGATAAACATTGAAGTACCCATAGAATTCGATGAAAAAGCCCTTGAATATTCAGGACCAAACGTTGAAAAGCTTACTTCTATTTTCGAAGAACTTGAGTTTAGAACAACTCTTAAAAGAATATTAGGAGAATCAAATGGCACAAATACCAAAAGTGCCAAGCCTAAACCTGCTGCTTCAGAACAGATGGCACTTTTTGGGGAAGCTCCAGCAGTAATGTCGGAAGATGAGCCGGAGCCAGAAGAAAGATTGAGTATTTCTCAAACCAAACACCAATATCATCTGATCGATACACCTGAGATGCGTAGCCGTTTGGTCAAATTCTTAACCCAACAAAAAGAATTCTGCTTCGACACTGAAACTGATAGTTTAGAACCAATCGAAGCCAATTTGGTTGGCGTATCATTCTCCTATTTAGCCGGAGAGGCATATTACCTTCCAACTCCTGAAAACGAAGAAGAAGTAAAGGCTCTTCTAGAAGAGTTTAAACCCGTTTTTGAGAACACCCAAATTGGTAAGATTGCCCAGAATGCCAAGTATGATATTCAGGTATTAAAGAAGTATGGTATTGAAGTGAAGGGACCTATTTTCGATACCATGATCGCTCATTATTTGATTGATCCGGATACCCGTCACAATATGGATGTATTGGCTGAAAACTACCTCAACTATACTCCAATTTCCATCACGGAATTGATCGGAAAAAAAGGTGTCAAGCAAGGAAACATGAAGGATGTGCCAATCCATAAGGTGGTAGAGTACGCTAGCGAAGATGCTGACATCACCCTACAACTGAAACACAAACTAGCCCCAAGCCTGAGTGAAGGAACCTTACAAAAACTCTTTGATGAGACTGAGATCCCTTTAATGCATGTCTTGGCCGATATAGAATATAATGGTGTGAAGGTAGACACAGACACTTTGGCCAAAATGTCCAAGGAGCTAGAAATAGATGCTGCTAAAGCCCAAAAAGAAATATTTGAAATAGCTGGAGAAGAGTTCAACGTGGCTTCTCCAAAACAGCTTGGAGTTATTCTATTCGAAAAACTGGAGCTTGTTGATAAGCCTAAAAAGACCAAGACGGGTCAGTATGCAACAGGCGAAGATATTCTCTCCAAACTAGCTGTTGAGCATGAGATCGCAGCAAGAATCTTAGAGTTCAGAGAGTATCAAAAACTCAAGTCAACTTATGTTGATGCCTTACCAAATATGATCAGTCCTGAAGACGGTCGGGTTCATACAGATTATCGCCAAGCAGTAGCAGCGACAGGCCGACTTAGCTCTAATAATCCTAACCTTCAGAACATTCCAATTCGAACCGAAAAAGGTAGGGAGATCAGAAAAGCATTTGTGCCAAGATCTGAAGATTACACCCTTATGGCTGCAGATTATTCTCAGATCGAGTTGAGAATTGTAGCGGCCTTTGCTGAAGACAAGGGCATGATCGAGGCATTCAAAGAAGGAAGGGATATTCATTCAACTACTGCGAGTAAAGTATTCGGAGTGCCACTGGAAGAAGTAGACAGGGACATGAGAAGAAAGGCCAAAGAAGTAAATTTTGGCTTGATCTATGGTATCTCTGCTTTCGGTCTAGCTCAAAATATCGGAATCTCTAGAACAGAAGCACAGCAGATCATCACATCCTATTTCAATGAGTTTCCTGGAGTTAAAAAATACATGGATTCTCAAGTCAATAAAGCGCGTGAATTTACTTATGTGGAGACCATTTTGGGTCGAAGAAGATATCTCCGAGATATTCATTCAAAGAATATGACGGTTAGAGGTCATGCTGAACGAAATGCCATCAATGCCCCAATTCAAGGGAGCGCTGCCGATATGATCAAAGTAGCAATGATTAACATCCATCGATGGATGAAGGAGGAGAAGCTGAAGTCAAAAATGATCATGCAGGTTCATGATGAATTGGTGTTCGATGTTCATAATTCTGAACTTGATCTTATGAAATCTAAAATCCCCGAACTAATGTCTAATGCTATCAAGATAGATGTGCCTTTAGAAGTAGAAGTAGGAGTTGGTGAAAACTGGTTGATCGCACATTAATATGGAATTCAAAGTATCCAAAACAGACATTGAACAAGCTCACGAAAGAATAAATCCTTTTATTCATAGAACTCCGATTCTGACTTGCCAGAGTATAGATAAAATGGTAGGTGCTTCTCTTTATTTTAAATGTGAGAACTTCCAAAAAATAGGTGCTTTTAAAGCACGCGGAGGTTTGAATGCCGTATTTGGCACACCAGAGGAAGAAAGAAAAAAGGGCTTTGTAACACACAGTTCTGGTAATCATGCCCAGGCTTTAGCCATGGCAGCTCAAATGGCTGGTGTGCCAGCCTACATTGCAATGCCCAGAACTGCTCCGGAAGTCAAGAAAAAAGCCGTTGTTGGTTATGGCGCTGAAGTTTATTTATGCGAACCTACTCAGGCTTCACGTGAGGAGACCTGTGCCCAAATTCAAGAAAAGACTGGTGCACAGTTTGTATCTCCTTACAACGATTACCGAGTGATCACCGGCCAAGCCACTTGTGCTAAAGAACTGATCGAAGATCAATCGGATCTGGACATAATTATTGCACCTGTTGGTGGAGGAGGATTATTGGCTGGAACAGCATTATCTGCTCAATATATGAACCCGAAAATCACTGTTTATGCAGGAGAGCCTGATGGTGCTAAAGACACCTATATTTCGATGCAGAAAGGAGTGCTTACACGAGTCGATCAGCCAAAATCTATAGCCGATGGTCTATTGGCTGCCATGGGAGATAAGAACTTTGAGATCATCAGGGAGCTCGTTAAAGAAGTATTTGTAGTGACTGATGAAGAGATTGTCAACGCCATGCGAATTATTTGGGAAAGGATGAAGATCATTATTGAACCTTCATGCGCTGTTCCTTTCGCAGCGATTCTTAAGAATAAATCAGTATTTGAAGGGAAAAAAATAGGAGTGATCCTGACCGGTGGAAATGTTGATCTAGAAAAACTATCTTTCTAATAATGCTACAAAAACAGTCTCTATTAAATCTTTCGAAATTATTTATTGAGGGATTCCGAAACAAGTCCGAAAGGAATAGTATCCCGACTGATTTACAAAACCTCAGCTAAATAGTGCGCTGTATGATTGTTGTCTTTTTCAGCGACCATCTCCTCGGGGGTGCCAGTAAAGCAAACATTTCCGCCTTCCTCACCACCTTCTGGTCCAAGATCAATGATCCAATCAGCACACTTGATGACCTCCGTATTATGTTCGATGATCACCACTGAGTTACCCTGTTCGATCAAGGCATTAATAGAATGCATCAGTTTAGCTATATCGTGGAAATGGAGTCCGGTAGTAGGTTCATCAAAAATGAAAAGGACATGATCTTTTGAGGAGCTTTTTCCTTTACCTAAGAAGTAGGCCAGCTTGACCCGCTGTGCTTCTCCTCCACTCAATGAGTTCGAAGACTGACCTAATCGTATATAACCTAAGCCTACCTCCTGAAGTGGTGCTAACTTATTGATAATTGATCTTTCATCTTGAAAGAAATCCATGGCATCATCGATGGTCAAGTCGAGCACATCTGCGATGTTCTTATCATTGTAATTAACCTCAAGAATCTCTTGCTTGAATCGCTTACCCTTGCAACTTTCACAAGTAAGATGAATGTCTGCCATGAACTGCATTTCGATCTTAACGATTCCTTCTCCTTGACAAGTCTCACATCGACCGCCATCTACATTAAAGGAGAAAAATGCTGGCTTATATCCTCTTTTCTTAGCCAATGGCTGATCTGTAAAAAGCTGTCTAATGGCATCATAGGCTTTAACATAAGTAACAGGATTCGAACGTGAAGATTTTCCAATTGGATTCTGATCGACAAACTCAATTTGGTTCACCCTCCTCAAACTACCTTCGATACCTTCCATTTTACCTGTCTGCTCTCCAACGGTGCCTAAGGTCTTACCTAAGGCTGGGTATAAGATTCTCTTAATAAGTGTAGATTTCCCTGAACCACTCACCCCCGTGACTACAGTAAGAATTCCTAATGGCACCTCTACATCTATATTCTGGAGGTTATTTTCGCTGGCCTTTTTAATCTGGATTTTTTCCTTCCATTTTCTGCGTCTCTCAGGTATCTGAAGTTTTTCCGTACCATTCAAATACCTTGCAGTATGTGTTTTACCATGCACGATCAAATCCATAAGGCTACCTTGAAAAACCAATTCACCTCCATGAGAACCTGCATCAGGGCCAATATCTATGATCTCATCGGCAGCCTGCATTACTTTTTCTTCATGCTCTACCACTACTACTGTATTCCCTAGGTCTCTCAATGATTTCAAAACTGAGATAAGCCTGTCAGTATCTCTTGGATGAAGGCCAATACTGGGCTCATCTAAAATGTACATAGAACCCACCAATGCACTACCTAGTGAAGTGGCTAATTTGATTCGCTGATACTCACCGCCAGACAAGGTATTGGTCAGGCGATTCAGCGTCAAGTATCCTAAGCCTACTCTTCTCAAATAATCAATCCTATTCTTGACCTCTTTGAGCAGTCTTCCCGCTACATTTTCTTGATGCTCTGAAAGCTGAAGTGCATCAAAGAACTCATTCAACCTATCAATAGGCATTAGAACAAGGTCTGTGATAGATTTTGAATCTATCTTCACAAAGGCGGCATCCCCTCTGAGTCTAGTCCCTTTACATTCAGGGCAAGTTGTTCTACCTCTATAGCGTGAAAGCATCACCCTGTATTGGATTTTATGCGTTTTTGATTCTAAGTAACTGAAGAATTTATTAATGCCTTTGAAGTATTTATTACCTGTCCAAAGTAACTCTTGCTCTTCTTTGGTCAGCTCATTAAAACTACGGTGAATTGGAAAGTCGAATTCGATTCCATGTTTCAATAGTGGCTGAAGCCACTTTTTCATGGTTTCACTTCTCCATGGAGCAATAGCGCCTTCGTAAACAGAAAGCGTTTTATCAGGGATGACCAAATCAGGGTCTATCCCTAAGATCCTTCCAAAACCTTCGCATTTCTTACAAGCACCATACGGGTTGTTGAATGTAAAAAGGTTGACTGATGGTTCTTCGAACAATATTCCATCCGCTTCGAAGCGATCTGAAAATGAAGTTCTACCTTCTCCTGGGATTTCAATGATACAATCTCCTTGACCTTCAAATAGTGCTGTCTGCACAGAGTCACTAAATCTGAATTGAGTGTCTTCATCATGCTTCACAACACCCCTGTCGATCAGTATTTCAATTTCCTTCTCTTTAAGGTCTTTTGGCTTTTCAAGTAGCTCTTCAATAAAGTGAGGTTCGCCAGAATATATGACGCGTGTATATCCTTTCTGGAGTAGAATATTGAGTTCGTCTTCCAGTGTCCTGTCTTCCTTTTTGATCAAAGGACAGAGGATCATCATTTTTGCACCTTCTTCTTTTGAAAGAATAAATTCAACCACCATGGTCACACTATCTCGTTGAACTTCATCTCCGCTAACTGGAGAATATGTTTTTCCGATTCTAGCAAATAGGAGTTTGAGGTAGTCGTATATCTCAGTTGTAGTACCTACTGTTGAACGGGGGTTCCTGGTACTTACTTTTTGTTCTATAGCAATTGCTGGAGACACACCTCTTATGTAATCAACCTCAGGCTTTTCCATTCTGCCTAAAAACTGTCTTGCATAGCTACTCAAGCTTTCAACATACATCCGCTGCCCCTCCGCAAATAATGTATCGAAAGCTAAAGAAGACTTGCCAGAACCTGAAAGGCCAGTAACCACCACCAATTTGTTACGGGGAATGGCTACACTTAAGTTCTTTAAGTTATTCACTCGAGCCCCTTTAATGACTATAAATTCCTTAGGGTCGAGTTCATCTAATTGTGAATGAGTGAGTTCAGCCGTATTTGCCATAAGAATGCAAAGATAACAGGCTAAACAGCTAATTGTTAGCTTAGTAAAAACTTCTTTCTACAAGAGAAAATAAGGGAGCTCTGGCACAATGATTGTTATTATTTTAGTGTATTCGAAGAATTAAGCGAAATACCGTAACGAAAGAAGTAGTTGACAAATTTGCTTTGTTTTTAACTTTTGATACATTTGAAGCTCACAAAATTAAAAATTGTCTAACCCTAACCAGCACAATATGATATAAACCTCTACGTTAACCTAACATTGTAAACATGAGAAAATATACTATTAGCGATAGTCAGTTGATATCGCAGTATAAGAGTGGTAACGAAGAGGCTTTCGCAACGCTGGTCAATCGTCACAAGAAGAAAATTTACACCACCATTTATATGATCGTTAAAGATCATTATTTGGCTGAAGATCTTATGCAAGAGGTTTTCGTCAAAGTAGTGAAAACGGTCAAAAGTGGTAAATACAACGAAGAGGGTAAGTTCCTTCCCTGGGTAAGTAGAATTGCACACAACCTTGCGATAGACAATTTTAGAAGATCTAAACGTTATCCTACTATAGTAATGGAAGATGGCAGTAGCGTCTTCAATACTTTGGAATTTTCAGAAGACTCAATTGAGTCTAAACAGATAATACAAGACACTCATGCTTTGCTTAGAGATATTATCAAAGAGCTCCCTGATGCGCAGCGTGAGGTTTTGATGATGAGACATTATATGCAAATGAGCTTTCAGGAGATCGCTGACACTACAGGTGTAAGCATCAATACTGCTTTAGGTCGAATGCGTTATGCACTTATCAACCTTAGAAAGAAAATGGACAAAAAGAATATTGCCTATGATCAAAACCTTTACCCAAGATGACGTAGTACGTTACATTTATGGAGAAACCTCTGAAAAGGAAAATGCTGAATTACTCAGTGCGATGCTTTTCGATGAACAGTTAGCCAAAATATACTCTAGCTTAAGCGAAACCGTTTCTAGCTTAGAACTTGTGGCCAAAGAACCATCGGACAAATCCATTGATAATATCCTTAGTTATTCTAAATCATTCCACCTGCATTCCGTTTAATCGCTTATTTTAGCAGAATGACTAGAAAGGAAAGGTACGAAGCATTTGTAACCTACTTCGAAGAAAATCAGCCCGAGGCTGAAACAGAATTGAATTACAGCAACCCGTTTGAATTACTGGTTGCTGTTGTTTTATCAGCCCAATGTACAGATGTAAGGATCAATAAAGTAACTCCTAAACTCTTTGAAGACTTCCCTACTGCTGAGCATTTAGCCAGTACCCATTTCGATGAATTATTCCCCTATATCAAGTCTGTATCTTATCCTAATAACAAGACTAAACACCTGATCGGTTTAGGGAAAATGTTAGTCGAGGATTTCAACTCGGAAATACCTGCATCCAAAGATGAGCTCCAAAAACTACCCGGAGTAGGTCGAAAAACAGCCAATGTAGTAACTTCCGTTGTTTGGAATCAGCCTTCAATGGCGGTTGACACGCACGTATTTCGAGTTTCTAAGCGATTAGGTTTAGTAAACCAAAATGCATCAACTCCATTAGCCGTTGAGAAACAATTAGTGAAACACCTCAGTGAAGACGTTATTCCTAAAGCGCATCATTGGCTCATCTTGCATGGTCGATATGTTTGTCAGGCTCGCAAACCCAAGTGCGAGGAATGCAACTTGATTCACTTTTGTAGATATTTTGAGAAAAAGGAAAAGATCTCTCGATAGGAATTTTTCGTAGATTTAATCTGTGGCTCAACGGATACTCTATATTCATCAATACTTCAAAACTCCACAAGAAGGAGGTGCCATAAGATCTTATTATTTAGCGAAAGGCTTGGTAGAGAATGGTTTTGAGGTTGAAATGCTAACTACCCATAATGAAGCCATTTACACGCGTGCCCAATTTGACGGAATAAACATTCATTATTTACCTGTTAATTACAACAATCAAATGGGTTTCATCAAACGGGTTTGGTCATTTATTAAATTCGTTCGACTTGCCAAGCGTTATTCCAAGAATATCAAAAATATAGATCGGGCATACATTTCAAGTACTCCGCTTACGGTGGGCTTAATTGGACTTTGGCTTAAAAAGAAAAGAAACATACCCTATTTATTTGAAGTTCGGGACCTATGGCCCACCGCCCCTATTGAATTGGGAGCTATTAAGGGGGCCCCGCTTAAGAAATATTTATACCATCTGGAAAAACAAATTTATTCTCAAGCTGAAAAAATAGTGGCTCTCTCTCCGGGAATGAGAGATTGGATTAAAAAAGTAACACCTGAGAAAGAGGTTTATATGATCCCAAATATGGCAGATTGTGAATTCTTTAAGAAAGAATTAAAAGACCCAAAACTTATAGAATTTTATCATGCTCAGAGGCCTTTTGTAATTACCTACTTAGGTAGCATTGGTAAAAGTAATCAGCTAGAATTCCTACTAGATATTGCTCAAGAATGCAAAAATCAAGACTTGAACATCTCTTTTAACGTGGTTGGGCAATGATCAATGCTAAGTCAGATCAAACTCATTGCCTACTTAAAAAAACTTTCAAACATACAATTTATCAGCCATCAGAATAAAGAAGGAGTTAGAAGGATATTGAATGTGACCGATGCTACTTATGTCTCATTTGCTAACATTCCGGTTCTACGCACCAACAGCCCTAATAAAATGTTCGACAGCTTGGCTTCAGGAAAATTAAAAATCGTTAATTCTAAAGGCTGGACGAAAGAGTTGGTAGAGCAGTATAAATGCGGTTTTTATGCAGACCCCCACAACCCAAAAGAATTTATTGAGAAATTAACTCCTTTCCTAGATGGAAAAGATAAGCTCGAAGCTTACAAGAACAATGCGAGAGAAATTGCCGAAAAGCTTTACTCTAAAAGGCTTCAGATCGAAAAATTGACGAAGGTTTTAAATAACGAAATTCAAATCAAGACTAACGAGAACGAGGTCTATATTTTGACTGCGTAAGTATTTTTTGAGCGTCTGTTTCTTCCATTAGCGTTTTAAAATCCAGACCAGTTTCTTCTTTGTAAGCTCTTACTATCTGCCAACCTAACCATTGACCAATTCGTCCTGGACAATTTCTATCTATCTCTAAGACATTTGGCCTTTCGTCAATATATCTTGTGATATGCACAGGTTGTTCGCTATAAAGTAGTTTCTCCTCTAAGAAATGATTCCAGATAACCGCTTCGCTGACAGTAGCATTCGCTAAGTCTTGCTGGTTATAGCCAATGATCAAACTATCCGGTTCGCAAGGGAGCAATGTCTCTGTAAATGCCATGGCTTTTCCATAGTAGATCATTTCGTCTAATACTGATCTCGCATCTGAATTTGTCTCATTATAACGTAATGACATGAATTGAATTACCTGTGGAACAAGATGCTCTAGTGTCAAACGTTTTAACAGATAATCATAAACATTTGGTCTGTAGGAAGCCTCTTCACCCAAATAATAATCTAAGCCAATCACGATCAATCGATCGGAGATATAAACATCTTTTCCAAAAGCTGAATAAACCGTCTGAACCTTTGGTGCTTCAAAATCAGGATAGAAAGATTTCAAGCGAGCAAAAGCTTGGTCTAATTCATAGGCAACTTCCTGAGCGCTTATCAATTTTAGTGATTCCTGATAGAGTGTATCAACATAAGGGTTCTGAAGCAGCTCAAAACTTTCCTGCATCAAGTCTTCCTCACTTTGATAGTTGAATACAAACTTCCAATATTTAGCTTCCGAAGGATTCGATTGTAAATAAACATCAATGGATGAAACCGACGTCAGATCTTCTAAGCGAGAACTACGAATGATCTGATAAACATCTTCCAGGTTTTTATTTCTGTTAACATTGAGATAGTCAAAAGTTAAATACTCCCTTACTTCTCTATTCTGGTCTAATTCTGCTTGAAATGCCTCATAGTTAGGAGTATTAAAAATGCTCTTGACCCTTGGTACTTGAGTGAATTTGAGCAACTCATACAAAAACTCATTTCTTGGGATAATATCAGAAAACCCAAAAAAATGATCTCTTACAACGGGGTTTTCCTCGAAAAAAGACTCTAATTGCTCTTTAGTATCAATTTGAAAGATCTCATGAGTTAAATCCTCAAAATCCAGATTTAAATCGACTTGAGAGAGATCAACTTGATCATTGCAGTCTTTTTCGCTTGAACAAGCAAAAATAAAAAGAAGAACTATTATAAAAGAGGCTTGTTTCAACATGCTCATTTTTAAAAAGACAAAACTATTGATTTATTTTACTGAACATGAAGAATTTTCTAATCACAACAATTTTGGTGATTTTATTTGTAGAAACAAGTAAGGCTCAAATAGAAGAATATAGAATTGGTATAACCGTGGGACCTTCAGTTTCCTATGTTAGGACAGCTACAGAAAGTGCTAGCACGAACATTGATAGAGAAAGCTCTGAATTAAAGTTTTTATTAGGTGCTTTTGTAGATATTCAGTTTAAGGAGAATTACTTCTTTCATACCGGAGTCAATTTTGCCACTAGATCTACAAAGATAAATGTGACTGACCCAGTCTTTTTTTCTGGGAATAGGATTGCAGCTGAGTACGACCATGAATATTTGCAGATTCCTTTACTTCTCAAGCTTTATACGAACGAAGTTACTCTAGATACCAAAGTCTTTTTCAATCTTGGTTTAGTTCCAGAAGTCAGGCTAAATACAAGCAGTAACAATGTAGCCGCAGTTACTGAGTTCCAACACCTTGATCTTACAGGCAATTTCGGGGGTGGCCTTGAGCGAGCCATCGGCATTCAAACTAGTTTGTTCGCTGCCATTAACTACAATATTGGATTTCTTAATCAAGTTAAAGAGCAAAGCCCTGCACTATCTGATGAGATCGTTATAAAGAATAACCTGATTGCATTAGAATTTGGAATTAAATTTTAATGCAATCTTTTAATTGAGAATAACACCATTGAATGTCTATTTCCTAGAGTTGTTGTTGTTCAAGTTTAAAATGATGAAAATATGAAACTTAGATTTTCATCATTTATTCACTTTAGTACCATTGATCATTTTAATTGGTCTTTACTATTACCAGCTAACAGTAGAATTGTCTTTGGAAAAATCATCTTTATCCGGGCACTATAAAATAACTAAAAGTAATTCCCAACAAAGAACCCCAACTCTATTCGAATTGGGGTTCTTTATTTTGGTCTTCTTCTACTTAAGATTTGAGTTCAATTTCTTCTCCTATCTTATTATAGAATGCATAATCATTGAGTCCTAGAGAACTATCCTTCTCTAATTTCACCCAAGTATTGTATTTTCTATACCAGCTCCATCTCTTAGAGAATAAGCCTTTAGTGAAATAGGCATACAAATAAGGGTGAAGATTGATCGCTATATTCTTCTCATTTTGAGTGGTTAGAATGTACTCAAGGTTCTTCTCTATGTTATCAGAGACAAGAATAGTAGCACTTACTTTTCCAGTACCCTGACAAGTAGGACAAACCTCTCTAGTAATAATATTCAACTCAGGTCGAACTCTCTGACGAGTGATCTGCATCAATCCAAACTTGGTCAAAGGAAGAATTGTATTCTTCGCTCTGTCAGTCTTCATGACTTCCTTCATCTCTGCATAAAGCTTCTTTTTGTTGTCAGGCCTACGCATGTCAATAAAATCAATAACAATGATACCACCCATATCTCGAAGACGAAGTTGTCTTGCGATCTCTCGGGCAGCCTCCATATTGACTGCTAATGCTGTAGATTCTTGATCTTCACCTGCATTGGACTTATTTCCACTATTCACATCAATGACATGAAGTGCTTCTGTATGTTCAATGATCAGGTAGCCTCCTTTAGGAAGACTGACCGACTTACCGAAAAGTGATTTCAGCTGTCTTTCAATACCAAAGGCTTCGAAGATCTTAGCCTTGCCATTGTAGAGCTTTAAAATGTTTTCTTTATCAGGAGCAATCTTATGGATATACTCTTTGATCTCATCATGTGTCTCCTTGTCATCTGTTACCAAACTATCGAAAGACTCATTCAAAAGATCCCTTAAAAGAGAAGATGCTCTACTCATTTCACCGATCACCTTTTCTTTAGGTTTCACGGAATGAAGCTTCTTCATACCTTCTTTCCAGGTATCTTCTAAGTTTCTAAGGTCTTTATCTAGTTCGTTAACATTCTTCCCTTTGGCTACTGTACGAATAATACAACCAAAGTTCTCAGGTTTGATAGATGAGATTAAACGCAATAAGCGTTTCCTTTCCTCACCATCTGTAATCTTCTTTGAGATATTGATGGAATTGGAAAATGGCACTAAAACCATGTAGCGCCCAGCTATAGACAACTCGCAGGTGAGTCTTGGCCCTTTAGTAGATATTGGCTCTTTGACAACCTGAACCAGAATTTGCTGACCTTTGGTCAACACTTGGTTCATTTTGCCCAGTTTATTGATATCAGGCTCGTTTTTAAAATTTGCTAATGAGCCAGAGGTATGTTTGTTAGAAAGGGCCTTTTTTGAATACTTAATCAGTGATTTGATCTGCGGACCTAGGTCTAAATAGTGCAGAAAGGCATCCTTTTCATAACCGATATCAATGAAAGCAGCATTTAATCCAGGAACAATCTTTTTGACTGTTCCCAGATAAATATCTCCTACTTTGAACTTGTTCTCATCATTGTCATGATGGAACTCAGTTAATTTTTTTTCCTTTAAAAGGGCTATTCGACTACCGCTTGGAGTTGAATTAATAATCAATTCATTGCTCAAGGTAGTAGAGATTTAAGTTAAAAATAGAATAGAAATGGGCTAGCTAACGCCCTAAAGAATTACTTCTTCTTATGTCTATTTTTTCTTAGTCTCTTCTTTCTCTTATGAGTAGAAATCTTATGTCTTTTTCTTTTTTTACCGCAAGGCATAATCGTAATGTTTTAATGTTCTTAACTAATTCTTTCCAAATACTCTTCAGCAGCTGTAACGACCTGCTCAGGAGCATTCAAATTTCTTATTTTCTCAAATTGTGCTTTCGCCTTCACCATTTGACCGGCTTCATAGTAGCACACTCCCAAAAAGAAGTTCCCTTCTATATGGTTCGGGTAATAACTAATCAGAGACTCAAAACGTTCAATCCCGTTTTCAAACTGACCTGTCTGAATTGACATTCTACCCATGCTCATTAACGCTTTCTGATTTCGAGGGTCTTTTTCAATGATCTCTCTCAGCATCATGATTCCTTGCATGGGGCTCGGACCTGCAATATACGTCATTGCAATGTTATGCTTGACATTCAAGTTATCAGGTTCAACTACTAGAACTTTGTTATAAGCTTCTTTTGCCTCATTACCCAAATAAGTAACTTTTTGCTTATCCAAGGCAAAAGTAAAGGCCTCAAAATAAGCATCCCCGGCCGTTTGCCAGTTATCTGCATTGCTATAGTTCTCAGCATAAAGTCCAGCAAAATAAGCTGCACTATCATATTTGTTGATCCCTATATAAATAGCCATCAAAGAATCTAAGGCTTCTTCATTTTGTTGAATTCTGCTGTTGGTCATTAACCGACCTTTCCAAAAATCAATCTTTGGCTGTATTTCTTCTGGTATTTCAGAGCTATGATCTACGACCCCACCAGGAGCTGTCTCATCTATGAACTCTGAGGTCGACTCATTGTCATTATCTACAACTACCCTAGGAAGGCTATACATTCCTATGATTGCCGCAACAGCGATAGCAACGAGTAATACCTGACCTTTCTTCATAAAGCCATTAGGCCTATTTAATTGTTAGCCGCCTTTACTTTCGGACTAGTCTTTACTTGCTCAACAAAAACTTTTGAAGGCTTGAAGCTTGGCACGAAGTGCTCGTCAATGACGATAGCAGTGTTTTTTGAAATATTTCTAGCGATTTTTTTAGCTCTCTTTTTATTAACAAAGCTTCCAAATCCTCTTACGTAAATGTTCTCACCCTCTGCCATAGAATCTTTCACTACAGTAAAAAGAGTCTCAACAGTTGTAGTAACATCAGATCTGTCGATCCCTGTCTTGTCTGCAATCTGATTGATAACATCTGCTTTAGTCACTATATTCTTCTTTTAATTGATAAAAAACTTAATCCCAGTAAATTTGGCTCGCAAAATTAAGCTTTACGGCCTAATTATAAAACCTATTCGATAAAAATTCTCTTAAAGCCACACCTAATTGAGTAAAGTCAATCTTCAAAGCGAATCATTTGTAAATCAACTGATTAGCTGGTACAGACATCAGAAAAGAGATTTGCCATGGAGAAACACCAATGACCCATACAAAATTTGGTTATCGGAGATTATACTTCAACAAACACGTGTTGCTCAAGGTACGCCCTACTACCTAAAATTTGTAGAAGAATTTCCTACAGTTTTCGACCTGGCTAAGGCAAATGAAGATAAAGTTTTGAGATTATGGCAGGGTTTAGGTTATTATTCAAGAGCCAGAAACCTGCATCAATGTGCAAAAACCCTAGTATCGAACTATAATGGTAAATTCCCAGAAGACTTTGACTCTTTACTCAAACTTAAAGGAATAGGAAGGTATACAGCTGCTGCCATTTCTTCTGCGGCTTTTGATCAAGTGCATGCCGTTGTTGATGGGAATGTTTATAGGGTCCTATCCAGGATCTTTGGAGTCTATGATGATATCTCTGAATCTAAATCTGCAAAAGTCTTCGAAGAAGTGGCTAATTCCTTGATCCCAAGGAACAATCCTGGAGAATATAATCAGGCGATCATGGATTTTGGAGCGATTCAGTGTACCCCTAAAAGTCCAAAATGTGCAATCTGCCCATTTCAGCCTGATTGTTACGCCTTTAATAAAGGTGAGATTGAAAAGCTACCTGTCAAAACCAAGAAGGTAAAAGTAAAAAAGCTCTTTTTCTCCTATCTGGTTTTTGAACATGGGAATAAAGTCCTGATGAAACAAAGGGATACATCGAGTATCTGGAAAAATCTGTTTGAGTTTCATCTAATCGAATCTTCCAAAGAACAAAGTGAAGAGGAGGTCTTAAATACCATATCAGGTTTTGATGGATTGGAAATAACAGATATCTCTAATCCAGTAAAGCATATTTTAACACATAGGCAGATATTCGCAAAATTTTATAGACTTCAGGTAAAGGAAATGAATACCTTTGTTGATATTCAGAAAGAATTAAAATTGAAAGCAAATGATCTGAATGAAATAGAGGACTTGGCAAAGCCAATACTCATCGATAATTATTTGAAAACCGAGTTTTCCTGATTATTTTCATTCTATCGAATCTTTAAAAGTTAATAATTATGTCAGGTGTAAATAAAGCTATTCTTGTAGGTAATTTGGGTAAAGACCCAGAAGTAAGACATTTAGATAACGGTAGAGCGGTTGCCAATTTTTCTTTAGCAACTAGCGAAACGTACAAGGATAAGCAAGGAGAACGAGTTACTAATACTGAATGGCATAATGTTGTACTTTGGTCTCCTTTGGCTGAAATTGCTGAACGATTTTTAAAAAAAGGCTCTCAGGTGTATATTGAGGGTAAAATAGCTACAAGATCCTGGGATGATCAGGATGGAAATAAAAGATATACCACAGAGGTGGTAGGTCGTGAATTGACTCTTTTAGGTAGCAAAGATGGCGGTGGAAACAGTAACTCCGGAAATTCAGGAAGTAATGAAAGCATGGCAGAGAGCCCGGTTTCGAATATTCCTGAGGATGATACTGACGACCTGCCATTCTAGTGTTTAATCAAACCCATTATTTTGGACATTCCGGACGAACCCGAGCCTAGTTTAACGCTACTATTACAACTCTCCGATATGGGCACACCTTATCTGATCGTTAATGTGCTCGCATTTATCGTATTGATATTGTCGTCCGCTCTGATCTCTGGTTCTGAAGTTGCTTTTTTCTCTTTAGATGAGCAACAAAGAACTGCTTTGGAAAAAGATGAATCTGCTTCGGGTAGCGCTATTCTTGTTTTACTAAAGAGAAAGAGATATCTACTTGCTACCATCCTCATTTTGAATAACCTGGTGAATATTGCCATTGTCACGCTCTCCACATTCTTTACTTGGGAATTAGTTGGCACAAAAACTACCGAAGGAAGAGTTGTTGTTGTTCTATCTGCAGTAGTAACCTTTGTGATACTCTTTTTTGGAGAGGTCGTTCCTAAGAACTTCGCCAATCAGAATAATGAGAAGTTTGCTAAGACCACCGCCAAGCCTCTTTTGTTCCTTGAGAAAATATTAAGGCCACTTTCTTGGTTGCTTATCTCAGTAACCAATATCATTGAAAAAAATGTTGAGAGAAAAGGTGTTGACCTTACTGTTGATGAGCTTAATCATGCCTTGGAGATTACTACTGGCGATGACACTTCTGAGGAAGAAAAAGGAATTCTTAAAGGTATTGTAAACTTCAGCACCTTAACAGTAAAACAGGTAATGAAATCGCGAATGGATATTACCGCCATAGACATGGAACTTGATTTCCATGAACTGATGGACAGGATCAACAAAAGTGGTTTTTCCAGAATACCGGTTTACAATGAGACCATTGATAAAATTGAAGGGGTCTTATACATCAAAGACCTGATTGCACATGTAGATAAAGACGAGACTTTCGCCTGGCAAACCCTCTTAAGGCCTGGTTTCTTTGTTCCTGAAAACAAGAAAGTTGACGGTTTACTGAAAGACTTTCAAGAACAGCGCGTACATATGGCCATTGTTGTTGATGAATACGGTGGAACGTCCGGTCTGATCACTTTAGAAGATATTATCGAGGAGATCGTTGGTGAGATCAACGATGAATATGATGATGAAGAAATAGCATATAATAAACTAGACAAATCTACTTACGTGTTCGAGGGCAAGACTAGCTTGAATGATTTTTGTAAGATCATTGAAGTCGAAGCCACCTATTTCGACGATGTAAAAGGCGAAAGCGAATCTCTCGGTGGACTCTTGCTTGAGTTAAGTAATAAACTGCCCAGAGCTGGAGAGAAAATTGAATTCGAGAGATTTTTATTTACTATTGTGGCAGTAGACTTAAGACGCATTAAGCGCGTTAGAGTATTGATCAGGCCACAGAAATAATTGAGACAGTCTAAACTTACCCCTTACTTAGTTCTTTTGTTTTTTATCCTTTCTAGTTGCGAAGAGGTCTATCTTCCAAAACCAAAAGGATTTAATCGCATTGATTTGCCAGAACCTAAGTATCAGATCTTGCCTGACACATTTCCTTACAAGTTCAATTATTCTGTGCATTCTGAATTGAGTACAGATGATTCAAAGAATGCTGATCGATACTGGGTCAATCTCAACTATCCTGAATTCGAGGCTATCGTCCAGCTTACTTATAAAAACTTAGTGGACCCTAACAATAGACCTGAAATACTGCTTAACGAGGCTTTTGAATTAACCATGAAACACAATGTGAAAGCATATGGTATTGAAGAGAGTCTGATCCAAATTCCTAATGGGCAAGTGGCAAGTATTACAGAACTTGAGGGAGAAGTACCCACCCAATTTCAGTTCTTCACTTCTGATAGCACAAGACATTTTTTCAGAGGTGCACTCTATTTTAATACTGCTACTAAGAATGATTCACTCGCTCCGGTCATTGATTATATCAAAAAAGACATGATCCACTTACTCAATAGTTTTGAGTGGAAGTACTGATTCCTTATTAAGGATAATTCAAAAAGTCAGGCCGAAATGATTCTGAAAATAGAATTGTCTATTAACTTCATCCAATGCCTTCATTTTTCGAAACGAGCATAGAGTTCCTCAAAGGCGTTGGGCCGCAAAAAGCAGCACTCATAGGTAAAGAGTTAGGCTTGTTCACTTATGGTGACCTCATCCAGCATTACCCTTTTCGATACGAAGACCGTACCCAATTTCATCCGATAGAATCTGTTCACGCAGATTTGCCTTTTGTACAGATCAAAGGAAGGATCACCAAGATGGAAACTATAGGCGATGGAAGGAAGAAGCGTTTGGTCGCAAGATTCGAAGATAGTACTGATGCCATGGAATTGGTCTGGTTCAAAGGCATACCATGGGTCAGTAAAAAGCTAAAACTAGGCGTTGACTATGTGGTTTTTGGAAAACCCACTGCTTATGGCAGGAAGATCAATATCGCCCATCCAGAAGTTGAGGTACTGACCAATCAGAATGAGAAAGCTGGGTTTCTTCAGCCCGTATACCACACTTCTGAGAAAATGAAGGCTAAGTACATCGACTCAAAAGCGATCTCTAAGATCGTTCGTCAAGTGATGTTGCAGGCTGAAGGAAAGATCTTTGAAACCCTTCCGGAGAACCTTGTCCAGCAATTCGGCCTGATAGAAAAAAGTTTAGCCCTTTGGCACATCCACTTTCCTTCTAACAATGAGCTGCTTCAAAAAGCTTTGTTCCGACTCAAGTTCGAGGAGCTTTTCTACATTCAACTTAAGCTTCTCAAGAATAAGGTCACTCGAATCGAAAAATTCAAAGGGCAGGTCTTTAATAACTCAAGTCTTCTTACCCAATTCTATAATGATCATTTACCCTTCGACTTGACCAATGCCCAAAAGCGTGTGATCAAAGAAATATATCAAGATATGAAATCGGGCAGGCAGATGAATCGGCTATTGCAAGGAGATGTAGGTTCGGGTAAGACCATCGTAGCTTTTATTTGCATGCTTCTGGTGGTAGGATCAGGAGCTCAAGCTTCTATGATGGCTCCCACTGAGATCTTAGCCGACCAGCATTATCAGGGCTTAAAAGAATATGCAGATTTATTAGGCATCAAGATCGCAAAGCTAACAGGTTCTTCGAAGGCTGCTGAAAGAAGGGTCATCCATGAAGCCTTAGAAGATGGCTCTCTTAGGATACTTGTTGGAACTCATGCTCTGATCGAAGACAAAGTTCAATTCAATAACCTTGGACTAGCAGTGATCGATGAACAACACCGTTTTGGGGTAGCACAAAGAGCAAAGCTCTGGAAAAAGAATGCCACCCGTTTTCCACATATCCTAGTAATGACTGCCACACCCATTCCACGAACCTTGGCCATGACTGTTTATGGCGACTTAGAAGTCTCTGTTATAGATGAATTACCCGCAGGCAGAAAGCCCATCAAAACCATGCATGAGTTTGATGGCAAGCGACTTCAGATCTTTGGCTTCATGAAAAAAGAGATCGCTAAAGGTCGACAGATCTATGTGGTTTATCCTTTGATCGAAGAATCTCAAAAGATGGACCTCAAAGACCTGATGGATGGATACGAGAGTATTGCTAGGGCCTTTCCAGATAATCATATCAGTATTGTCCATGGCAAGATGAAACCGCAGGATAAGGATTTCGAAATGCAGCGATTTGTGAAGCATGAGACTCAGATCATGGTGGCCACAACGGTAATCGAGGTTGGAGTAAATGTACCAAATGCTTCTGTGATGGTGATAGAAAATGCAGAGCGATTTGGTTTAGCACAGCTTCACCAATTAAGAGGGCGTGTAGGCCGCGGAGCTGACCAATCCTACTGTGTGCTCATGACAGATTATAAGCTCAGCAAAGAAGCTAGGATTCGGTTAGAAACCATGGTGAAAACAAACAACGGTTTCGAGATCGCAGATGTAGACCTTAGACTCCGTGGACCCGGAGATATTACCGGAACTCAACAAAGCGGTGTACTCGACCTGTTGATCGCGGATATCTCCAAAGACACCAAGATCCTTCAAGCCGCACGAAACGCAGCCAGCGATGTGCTAGAAGACGACCCTGAGCTTAGTGCTGACAAAAACCGTAACATTTTGAGACACATTAACTCACTCAAAAAAACTGCTGTTAATTGGGGGAGAATTTCTTAGACAAGTGTTTAATTTTAGTGATGAATTATTAATTCAAAATTCACCATTGAACTTTCAGCAATTAAAGTCTCCACAAATAACTGGCTTTGAAGAAGAACCCACTAAAGGTTTGTAGGTAGTTATCTGAAGGAATGTAAGATTGCCCATCCCATTCGGTTCTTTCTAAAACAGTACCGTAACCAAGGTGTACTACTGTTCCGGGAATGTAGGTGAATGAAGCTAGGAAATTCGGACTCCAAACTTTCGACAAACTATTGTACTGACCAATAGCTCGGAAGAAAAGGTATTGATTCGCTTGATAAATGAGCCTTCCTCTTAAAATATGTAAGTCGTAATACTTGTCATCTGTGGCTTCATTATAAAGTGAAACGAAGTTGTGAGAAACCTGCATATTCAATTTATCAGAGGCTTGATAGTCTAAGAAATTGCTAATGCGCTTTCCATAACCTTGCTCGTTCGTTTGGTAAAAAATACCATTGTCACAAGCGTAATTCGTGCTTACCCTTATCCGTTTATTTAGCTGCGAACTTGCCGAAATTCCTCTTGACCCATCTTTGAATTCTTCTCCTTGATAGACCTCGGTGCTTCTGTCTGCGGAGATGCTGATTCTTGTGTTCTTAGGCAAATTGGCAGCGATAGAACCATAAAGTACGGATTCATTCAAGCCACTCGGTTTATCTTTAGTAATAGAGCCGTAAACGGTAAAATCCCATCGTTGTACAATGCCCTCTTTAGGAAAAAACTTAGGGCTTAAAGAACCAGAAAGCCTTGAGATCCCTGTTCTCGTTACAAAACCTACTTGTGACTGAAAGTCTTCGGCTATGTCTTCGATCATTATGTTTCCTCCGAACTTCCTTGTGTTCCTGGCTATTCTAAAGGCCATTGAATTATTGCTATTAGAATTACTGTTTCTATCCGTTTGGGTAGCAGAATTGAGGAAATTACCCGTGATCACATTTGCCTCATTAAATCGGTATTGACCATCGAAGCCTACCACTGAATTGAAGGCTCCATTTCTTGATCTGTGTGTTCCTATTAATCCTAAATAACTGTCTTGGGTAAAGGAGCGCATGTATCGGATCACACCAACATCCGCGGTTTGATCTTCAGCATAATCGCTTAAAGACTCATCGGCCCTATCAAGGGCATAAATGGTAGAAATGATGTTCTTGTCTCCGATCTTACCGGTCAGTTTTGTTGCCACACGTGGAGAGACAATAGTTCGCGTATTGACCACCTGCCTTACAGGTGAGAACATAGAACTCCCGGCAAAATTGAAGTTCTGGCTTCCTTCTAAGAAGAAAGGCCTTCTTTCGGGATAATTGATGGCAAATCTTTGATTGACCTCTACTTGTTGCGCATCAGATTCTACTTGGCTAAAATCAGGATTAATAGTTGCGTCTAATACCAATTCTGAAGTCAGACCTATCTTAGTAGTTAAACTTGGTTCAAAATTATCAGTAGTAACTCTGCTGCCATCTTGTTCAACAGTATTATTACTGTAAGTAATGGCAGGAAGCATTTCAACCAATGTGTATTTCCTTACCCCCGAGTACTTCATTGGCATCATCTGAGTTAAGAATGCAAAACCCTTTGCAGGGTCTAAAGCAGGGTAAGATACTTGGGTTGAAAGGCGCGAGATCCTTCTTTCGAAGATCACACCCATATCTACTTCTCCTTCTTGATCGGAATAGCGAATACTCTTGAAAGGAATCTTGATCTCGACATTGTAGCCCTCTTCATCAATTTCAGCCGCGCTATACCAGATCAGATCTACACCAATATCTTCTGAACCTGCAGCAAATTGGGTGTCCATCTGTATACCACTCGGGTTGACATATAAACCGATCAGGGATTGACCGCCATTAAAAGTATCCAGGTTAATACAGATCCAATCATCTGACCTAATTCGATCTCTTGCAGCTATGGATGTTTTGATCTTATCAGGTTCATCGTAACACTTGATAGCGAAGTATAGATTTTCCTCATCGTGAGCTACGTATGCAATGGTTTTATGCGGAATGGACTGTCCGAAATCAGGAACAAAGCTTTTAAAACCACTAACTTGAGGAGCGTTCTTCCATATCTCATCATCAAGAATTCCATCCAAAATTGGAGGCGATGCAGTTTGCTCTGAGACTATTGAACCTTGGGCAAAAGAATGACTGAAAACCAGCGCCAAGACCAGTGTAAAAATGTATTTGAGTTTCAACCTTAAAAAATTTGTGGCAAGTATAAATAAATCTTTAGAATGAAAGGTAAATACTTACATACTTTGCCCGTATGAATATTGAAAACGTTAGAAAAGTAAAAGGGTTATTTGGTTAATGTTGAATTGCCATGTCGTCTTTTCATTCTGAGCGGAATCAAAGCATCTCATCAGGTTCTTTCCCCCTCTGTCCAAAGGACATCTCCCCAAGGGGAGAACAGTTTAGTTTCAAATCAGCTAACCCTTATACCCCTAAAGGCATGCCCGCTAATAGAATCGATATTTTGAATGAGGGAGCTCCTCCATTTTCAAATTCACTCATCTTCAAATTTTCAAATCGGCTCAATTTCCATCGAACCATGTCTTAAATGCATTGACCTTTTCTCTGCTGACAATGATCTCTCTATCGAACTCCTTGTTAAGAATGATCTTCAGCCTACTGTTTGAATATACCAAAACATCTTTGATGGCATCTATCTCAATAATGAATGTCCGATTCACCCTAAAGAATTTTTGAGGATCGAGCATTTCTTCCAGAGTCTCAAGTTTATAATCGATAATGAGTCTACGGCCTTCATTTGTAACGATATAAGCATTTCTTCCTTCGGCATAGAAAAGGTCAATCATATCTGTGGTCACAGACTTGATATGCTCTCCGATTTTCACCATAAAACGAGTCTTATAATCTCGCTTGCTGAGCATTTGTAAAGCGCTTTGTAGATCTATGATTGAATTGGCCTCAGATTGACCTTGATCCTGTAAACGATTCTTTAATGCTTTGAATTTTTCCAAACTTTCCGAAACCGCTTCGAACGTGATAGGTTTTAACAGATAGTCTATTCCATTAGCTTTAAAGGCCTCAATCGCATATTCGTTATAAGCCGTTGTGAATACTACAGGTATATCGAGATTCACTTCTTTGAAAATATCGAAGCTCAGTCCATCAGTTAGCTGAATGTCCATAAAGATCAGGTCGGCTTCGCCATTATTCTTGACCCAATCTACCGCTTGCTTTACACTCATCGCACAACCAATGATATCGATCTTTTCATCATAGCGCTTCAACAGTCTTTCTACCTTTTCAGCAGCCGGTATTTCGTCTTCAATTATATATACCTTCATATTCTATCATTTACATCAAGTAAAGGAAGCTTGACAAATCCCTTACCATAAGCCTTGATCTCAATGACAGGCCTGTCGGAGAAAAAGGCAAAAGCATTGTGTACATTCTTACATCGTTTCTTAATAAATTTATTCTCACTCAGCCTAAGGTTATCAGTATACTCTATCACCAAATAACCCTCGTCCCCATTGCCATCAACAGTGATACTTAATGGCTTGTGTGCACTAATAATGCTATTGTTAACAATGCAATCTAGCATGGTTGGAAGTGCATTGGGCACTAAAAGCATATTTGCATTCAAGAATTCATTTTTCAATTCGAAACTCAGTTGACCAGGAAATCGCTCTTATAAGGATTAGACTGACTGAACAATCTCTTCAATTGAATGGATTATCAAGCAAGCATTGTATCAAGCCGTTGAAACCCCTAACTTCGACTCAAACCATTAATCATGAAAAGACTTACCCAAATCTCTCTATCTCTTTTACTGACGATCATCTTTTTC
>CBFIDS010000066.1:0-10036 GCA_965661435.1 Roseivirga sp. | reverse complement strand
CTTCCTGAGGACATTAAGGAGATCGCCAGCGATGTCTTAAACCACAGAATTATACTTAATTATGAGGCTGAAGCAGACGGTATTTCTACTGAGCAGATCATCGAAAAACTGCTTAAAAAGATCCCTATCAATCATTAATTCCATGACTTAACATTGAGTTAATTTATATAACTCAATGTTAAACTAAATGACAACTATTCTTAACAAAGGCGTAAAGAGTTTTTGAGTCGAAAACGGTTCATTTGTGGCAACAAAAAAACCTAATCGAAAATATGAAAAATTCTCTTAAACGCTTAATTAACCTTGCAGTTGCTGCAGCCCTTATTTTAGTGGTTTCAGCATGTGACGAAGATGATCCAGTTCCGGCTCCTTCTGTCTCTAACCCCGCTGCGACTCAAGTGACAGCAGGTACTTCTACCGAAATTTCATTTGATGTTACTATCCCTGGAGGCTGGACTTCAAGTGCTGTTGTAGGTACTGGAGGAACTCCAACAATCACAACAGACCTTACTACTGGAGATACTGATGGAACTATAGTAGTCTCTTTTGCAGCAGGTTCAACTTCAGGTGCACACTCAGTGACTTTAACTGTTACTGACGCTATTGGAAACTCTGATGAGGGTGTTGCTGTAATCGAAGTTACTGATGTGCCTCAAGCACCAGTGGTAACTGTAAGAGGTAACATTGAAGGAACTGTTACGTGGTCTGCTGATAATATCTACGTTTTAGATACTAGAGTTACTGTTGTTGACGGAGCTACTTTGAATATTGATCCAGGAACTGTGATCAAAGGAAACACTGGACAGCAAGCTGCTGCAACTGCATTATTGGTAGCAAGAGGTGGAACTTTGAATGCTGCGGGAACAGCTCAACTTCCTATCATCTTCACAACAATTGAAGATCCAATCACTCCAAGCGATATCGCTGCTGGAAATTATTCAAGTACAACATCACCAACTCAAGCTGGTCGTTGGGGAGGAGTTATCATCTTAGGTGCGGCTCCGATCTCTGCTCAAAACGATAATGGCGATGATATTACTGAAGTACAAATCGAAGGTATCCCATCTTCTGATCCAAATGGACTTTATGGAGGAAGCGATCCTAATGATAATTCAGGTACTATTTCTTACATCTCGATCAGACATGGTGGAACAAACATTGGTGCAGGTAACGAGATCAATGGACTAACTCTTGGTGGTGTTGGTGCAGGAACTACTATCAGCAACGTAGAAATTGTAGCTAACGCTGATGATGGTATTGAATTCTTCGGTGGCAATGTATCTATTGACGGTGCATTAGTTTGGAATTCTTTTGATGATTCAATGGATACTGATCAAGACTGGGTAGGAAGTGTCACAAATTACATCATTGTAACTCCAAATACTGGTTCGGCATTCGAACTTGACGGTCCTGAAGGTAGCACCTCAAGAGGTGTACATAATACTTTCTCTAACGGTATTGTATATGGTGGTGCTGATATCGATCACATCATTGACTGGGATGATAATACAAATACTAGTATTACAGATACATATTTCTTCGGTATTGTTGCTGGAAACGTTGAATCATTCGGTGGTGACGGTAACGGAGATAGCAACAACTGGGAAACTGATCTAGCTGATAACTCAGCGGGTTATTTTGATGGTGTTGACAGCGGAGTTATCACTTATGGTGTAGCTGTGGGTTCAAGATCTCATGGTCCAGCTATAGCAGATTTTGCATGGACTTGGGCTGGTCACTCTGGCGCACTTGCAGGCTTAGGATTATAATAACAACAATAATATAAATCAAAGCCCACTGATCTTACTCAGTGGGCTTTATTCTTGAAAATCAAATTACAAATGAAAAACCTAAAATTTATTTTGATTATTACACTCGGATTATTCTCCATCTATGCACAAGCACAGAATGGGAAAATTCGAGGAACAGCTTATGACCGTTCCAACGGAGAAGGAATGTGGGGCGTTCAAGTTGTTATCCCGAGTACGGGAGCCGGTGCTGTGGCAGACTTCGATGGTAAATTCGAATTAGAGGTTCCTGCTGGCACATACAAATTACAAGCAAGTTTTGTTGGCTTTAATGGCGTAACTATTAACGATGTCGTAGTCAAACCTGGAGAAGTTACTGTTATCGAAGCCCTCTGGATGGAAGAATCCGTTTCAGAAATAGGTGAAGTGGTAGTCACCGCTGAAGCGATAAAAACCACAGAAGTTGCTCTATTAACTGTAAAGAAGAAATCTGTAAACCTCATCGATGGTATCTCTTCGCAGACCTTTAGAAGAATTGGAGATGGCAATGCGGGTGAAGCGGCTAAAAGAATTACCGGTGTATCGGTAGAAGGTGGTAAGTACGTTTATGTACGTGGTTTAGGAGATAGGTACACAAAAACTACCCTTAATGGTATGGATATTCCTGGCCTTGATCCAGATAGGAATTCAATTCAAATCGATGTATTCCCTACCAACTTGATCGATAATATGATCATTCTGAAATCATTCACTCCTGACCTACCTGCTGACTTTACTGGAGGTATAGTGAATATAGAAACTAAGGATTTTCCAGATCAGAAAATATTGGATGTTTCACTCGGTATAGAGTATAATCCATCAATGCACTTCAATCCTGACTATGTAACCTACGAAGGTGGTAATACTGACTTTTTAGGTTTTGATGACGGAACCAGAGAACTTCCTTCAGGATTTGATCTAGCCGATGCACCAAACCCTTTCAATTCAGGAGATGCTGAAGTTACAAGGTTCCTAGATCAGTTTAGTCCTGTAATGGGAATAAATAACCAGACAAGCTTCATGGACTACAGCTTGGGTGTGACTTATGGAGACCAAAAGGAACTCAAGAATGGTCATAACATAGGTTATATGTTCACTGGTAATTATAAAAACAATACTACTTTTTATGATGACGCCTTCTTTGGAGAGTATCAAAATGATAGAAACCCTTCTGTACTCGACTTTCAAAGAGCAGCCACAAGTGAAGGATTACTGACTGAAAGAGAAGTACTACTTGGTGGTTTAGCAGGAATCGCCTATAAAACTGACAAGTCGAAATTTAGATTGACGATGATGAGACTCCAAAATGGAGTGAGCAGGTCTGCTGATTTCGACTTAGTTGATGATGATAACGCAATAGGAAAATCGGGATATACAGGTATTTCGGAGAACATGGAATACAACCAAAGAAGTGTGACCAATCTCTTTTTAAATGGTCAGCATTTCTTTAAAGAGAAAGGTTGGACCATAGATTGGAGAGGCTCCTCTACATGGTCTACTCAAGAGGATCCAGATATCAGAAGAACTCCATTTACCATAATCAACGATAACTTAAGGTTTTCTGCTGGAGCAGCTGGTAATCCTTCTCGACTATGGAGATCTCTTGAAGAACAAAATATTCAAGGAAAAGTAGATTTCACAAAAGAGCTTGACATTTTCGCTAGAGAGGGAAAGCTAAAATTTGGTGCTAGTTATACTTATAAAGAAAGAGATTATAGTATTGTAGACTTTAATATTAACTTATTAAATGGTCAGCAACCTGACTGGACAGGTAGAGGGATAGAGGTATGGACTCCAGAAACAGTTTATCCAAATGGACCTATTTTTGTAGTATCAGGTTTCAGTGATCCCAACCCTAATCAGTATAACTCGAACATCAACAATACTGCATTTTATTTCATGGGTGAATTTAACCCAATCGAAAATCTAAAGACTATTTTAGGAGTACGTGCAGAAAACTTTGTACAAAGACATACCGGTAGAGATCAGTTGCAGAACAATGTATTAGAAAATGAAGAGGTTTTAGATGATTTGAACTTCTTCCCTTCTGCAAACCTTATTTATGCACTTAATGGATCTCAAAACCTGAGATTATCTTTTACTAGAACTATTGCAAGACCATCCTTTAAGGAATTGTCTTTTGCACAGATCTTGGATCCTGTTTCAAATAGGATTTTCAATGGTGGTCTATTCCCAATTGATGATTGGGACGGAAATCTAAAAGCTACTGATATTAACAACTTTGATGTTAGATGGGAAGTCTTTGCTAACAGAGGCCAGAACTTTTCTGTCTCTACATTCTACAAAACTTTCGACAACCCTATCGAACTTGTAAGACTTCCTCAAGCTCAAACCAATGCGGAGTTTCAACCGAGAAACGTAGGCGATGGTCAGGTTTATGGTCTTGAAATGGAATTCAAAAAAGCATTGAATTTCATCAACGATAAATGGAGTGTTTATGGAAACTTCACTCTTGTTGAATCTATTATTAACATATCTGAAACGGAGCTTAGAAACCGAAACAATAGTGCCAGAGATGGAGAAATTATTAGCGAAACCAGAAACATGCAAGGACAAGCACCTTGGATCATCAATGCTGGAATTACATACGATGACTATGATCTTCTCCTAGATGCAGGTCTTTTCTACAATGTTAAAGGAAGAACATTAGCCGTAGTTGGAGGAGGAATCGATCCTGACGTTTTTGCTCAGTCATTCCACAGCTTGAATTTCAACATGAATAAAGTATTTGGTAATAATGAGCAATGGTCAGCTAATTTCAGTATCAACAATATTTTAGGAGATGTATTAGAGCAGTTCTATCAAAGAGATTTCTCTAATCTACCGAGCGAATCAAATTCTAATATTGAGCCACAAATTTTCCAAAGATGGAGTCCTGGAACTTCAATTGGACTAGGGATTAGTTACTCACTCAATTAATAGATCATATAGATATAGGTTTTTCATATCATTTGATTTGAAAAGGGCCTCGACAAGTATTTGTCGGGGTTTTTTTATTTGTAAATTATCAAGGCAGATACATATAATCGCTTGACCTTTTTTGTTGCATTAAAAATTGATATCCCTTAGAGTCCGCTTTCTTTTGTGCCAATTACTCATTCAATCCTACCGAATTCTCATTGACTCAATAAACACAGACAAAACATGCTTTACTTCGACTTAAATCAAAAACTCAAAATGATGCGAAGTACAATATGTTTTCTATTCCTTTTGGTTTGTGCATCGGTCAATGCACAAACCACGGTTATTACTACAGGTCCTATCAAGCTTGGAATACAAGTGTATGACTATGATAATGACAGATTCCTAGATATCTCTAAACTTTCAAAAGGTTTCGATCAAGAAGGTTTGCCCATTGATTTAGTCATTCCATATCAATCTCAAATCAAATTATTTCTTCCCGGGATAGATGAATCAACAGATCGAGATATCAGGTATAGATCTGAAAGGGTGCGAATTAAAAAGGTAGATAACTTCGGATTCAATTACCAAGGTCGCAACGTCCCACTTTTACTCAATTCATCTTATAGCGAAGGGGCACAAGATGCGATAGAGATCATAGAGCTAGAGAATATCATATCTATCATGAATGCCAACCCAACAGTTAATTTGACATGGAGGGTAGACTATGGATCGGTTGACTTAGAAGTTTTCATCCAAAATGATGAAATCGATGAAAGGCAAGCCTATTCTGACACCATCATGAGTAATCTTTTTTCGAGTAACGAGGTCGAAAAGAATTATGATTATTGGTTGACCAATGGCTTGGCACAAAGCTTAAATGCAGATGGCCTTCCTGAAAATCCAGTCATTCCAAGAGGCTTCGGAATAATCAGTTTTGCTAGCAACGCTCCCGATGTAAGCCTTTACAGAGATGGTGAAAAAATATCATTCGATCGCTTTGAAAGCCGACCTTATGGGGCAAGCTCAGTCTACTATTTCAAACCAGATCAATCGGGTAGTTACATTGTTAGAATGGCAGATCCAAGAAAAGTGTATGGCGAAACTACAAGATCTTATGCCTTTTCAGTTCCTTTCAACTTCTGGCAAGAAGGTGGCTACTACATGATAGGTGGAATAGGCCTCTTCGGCATCTTCTTTTTAGTTTATAGGGTGAATGCCAAAAGAAAACTAGAAAGTGCTGAACTTTATTCACAAATTTCTCAAGCCGAATTAAAAGCTATAAGATCACAGCTCAATCCACATTTTCTGTTTAATGCACTCAATGCCATTCAGAATTTGGTCAATCAGAAAGACAATGAGCAAGCCAACGATTATATCGTTAAGCTTTCTCGATTAATGAGGCAGGTGCTAGCAGAATCTAATGAAGCCTATCACACTTTAGAGGATGAACTGAGCGTGTCGAAAAATTACATCGAATTGGAGCAACTTAGGAAGCCTTTTCAATTTGAATTAGACATTGATGATTCAATCGACATGAACTCCCTTATGCCTAATATGCTCTTACAGCCTTATCTTGAAAATGCGGTGATCCATGGGGTCAATAACAATGGCGCAAATCAGGTGAGCCTTAAAATTCAAGAAAAGAATCATGCTTTATTATTTAAAATTTCCAATGATGGAAAACAAACGCAATCGTCTATACAAGAGGGACAAGGAATGAAGCTTGGGAAGCAACGTTTAGAGATCATTAATAAGCAATATGGCAATGGATCCGCAACTCTTACAACTCATGTGGGAATTGAGCAATTCACAGTCGAAATCAAATTACCTAAAGACCTTTAAATGAAGCAATTCACGGCCATAGTGGTGGATGATGAGATTAACAACAGGCAAAACCTGATCTCCTTATTATCCAAATATTGCCCTGAGATAACAGTTTTGGGAGAAGCTTCGACAGTTCAAGAAGCCAAGCATTTAGTAAAGACTACCTCTCCGGAGGTGGTCTTTCTTGATATAGAAATGCCAGGAGGTAATGGTTTCAAATTATTAGAGGGAGAAGTTGATTTCAAAGTGATCTTCGTTACGGCTTATGATGCCTATGCCCTAAAAGCCATTAAGTTCAGTGCTTTAGATTACCTGCTCAAACCCATAGATAAAGAGGAGTTGATTCAAGCCGTGGCCAAGCTAGAGCTTGAAGATTCGGAGAAGGAGAGGTCGAAATTAGAGAACTTGGGTTCCTTCCTTAATCAGGGAGAACAACGCATTGCTTTGAATCTTCAAGAGGAGGTCCGACTCGTAGCTGTTAAGGATATTATTCGTATTGAGGCCGATAATAATTACTCAACCATCTACCTCAGCAATGAACAAGTCTTAGTCTCCAAAAACCTTGGCTATTATTACGATCTGCTGAAGGATTCAGGCTTTATCAGGACCCACCAATCCCACTTGGTGAATAGATCTATTATTGAAAAGCTGGTGAAGAAGGATGGTGGTTCTCTCGTTCTAAAGAACGGAGATAGCGTTCCGGTCAGCAGATCGCAGAAAGAGAATATTCTGAAGGTTTTTGAGGAGGTCTAAAGTTCCGTCTGATCTACGATACTGACGTAACCCATCAGCACCGCAGGTCAGATGGATAAAGAACCCTTTTACTACTGCCGCCTTTGGTGAAGAACACCAAAGGAATTACTCACTTGTTGGTGAAGAACACCAACAAGGGCGGAGTCGGACGACTCAATTCCCTTAGCAATTAAACTTTCACCAATCTCCCTATTAATCAGGGGGAGCGTCCGCAGGACGAGGGGGTTACTGCCCCACCAAGAAAAGAGCATTAGCTACAAACAACTTACCGTTCTCCCAGAATGCTCTGAACAATGGGTTGTCTGCCATATAAACCACAGCGCCTCTTCCTACATTCTCTACACCAAACACCATTGACTTCGCTAAATTCTTCTTGGCATCTTCACCTGCTACTCCACTCACATATGAATCGGTTGATTCTATGATCCCGACATTCCAACCACCAGGCAGATACGCATAGCGCGAGCTATTGTTCTTTATCGTGAAATAATGATTGGGGTAACCGTAACCCAATGGATGTGTGTTGTCAACCTTCAGCTTGAAAATAGCCCCAGGAAGTCTTGAGCTTGCAAACCTGGCTCCTCTGTCTGCATAAGGAGTAAGAGCGATCGCTTCTTTTTCTTCAGCAGATGCTTCTTCAGGTTTTTCATCCTCCGCATTTCTTTTCAGGTTAAACCCTTCATCACCCATAAAGGTATTCAAGGCTCTTTCAATGGCCAGCACTCGCCCACCACTTCTGATCCAGCTCGTGAATTCCTCTTTGCGGCTTTCATTAAATACTCTTCCATAGGAACCTGAAGGCAAGACCATCATATCGTAATCATCAAGATTCACTCTTCCGAAATCGTCTGTATTGACCATGGTGATAGGATAATTGAGTTCTTGCTCCATGAAGTACCAGAACTCACCAAAACCACCGGAAGAAACACCATCGCCTCGCATGGCAAGAATTCGAGGTGCTTTTAAAAATGGCACCGCATTCGATCCAAAGTCATTTCCACTTTCTACAAAAGTAGTTGGGGTTGAGTACAAGGAGCGTCCATAAGTATCGGCTGCATTTTTAACGATCTGATCAAATTTTTCACCCATACTCATATTCCCCTTACGGGTAATGATTAGTGTTCCTCTATCGAAACTATTGCCATTCACAGTAAGCGGACTTGTGGCATACCTCAGCTTAATTCCCGCTTTTAATATCTGTGCCAAGAACTTAGCATCTTCTAGCGTCTCCCATTTTGCCAAATAAGCGGCAGGTTTGGAATCCATGGTCACTACTGGGTCGGGATAAGAAGGAGACCCTTCACTTATAGATAATCTCTCTGTTGTTGCATAGGCACTCAAGTCGAACATGTAAGGAATTGCCCATGCCGTGATGTCATAAGTTTCATTGATACTGGCATAAGTTTCTGGCTCGAATAGCGCTTGAACCAAAACCGCCTTAGGCTGAAAGGCCGAGATCACTAAGTCATTACTTTCTACCGAAACGGATTGACTATTACCTGATTGATAATTGAATGCTTCAATTGGTCTTCTCGTTGAAGCTTTTCCATACTGAATTAAGTGTTTTTGAAGGAATGCCTCCAAAGCCTTCATCTTATCTGGATGGTTATTTCCTTTCACGATGTAAGTCTTGTACTTGGCTTTAGGGTTATTCACTGCCTTATCGAAGTAAGCAGAAAATTCATCTACCATTTGTTGGTTATAAGTCGAGGCGATCTCAACGGTAGACATTCCTGTAGTATAATGATGTGCAATAGCGTCTGATAATTTAAGCGTATCGCCTTCATCCGTTAAAATGGCTAGGTCAGAGCTTCCCTGCTCGTAAGTCATTCCAATAGCACCATTATACATCGGGTAAGAGTCACCGTAACTAGGATAAAGAATATCAAAGCTTTCTTTGGTGAAGAATAACCAACCATTCTCATCGAAATACATGGCGTGGTTCTTACCTATAATCTCCTGAAACTGTCTCTGCCAGTCAGTTACTTGCTCATGGATCGGCTCCGCTGCTGGTGCAAAATAATATGGGCTATTGCTGCCTTGCTCGTGAAAGTCTACATGAATATGAGGCATAATGGTATTGTATAATGCCATACGTTGCTGCGACTCTGTTTGCTTTTGCCAAGCCCAATCTCTGTTTAGGTCGAAATAATAATGATTGACACGACCACCGGGCCAAGGTTCGTTATGTTCAGCCGCTTCTGGATGTGGATTTGGGGTAGTGCCCGCTACCTGATTGATCCAGTTAGAGTATCGATCCCTTCCATCAGGATTGATACATGGATCCATAATGACCACAGTATTCTTTAACCAATCCTCTGCCTGATCATTTCCTGGTCTGGCCAACTCATAGAGCGTTTTCATGGCTGTCTCGGTAGAGTTAGCCTCATTTCCATGCACATTGTAACTCAACCATACAATACCGATCTTCTCTCCTGAAGGATCACCCTCCATAAGATTGGCTCTTTTTAGGTTGTCCGTTCTGATCTGTTCCCAGTTATCGATATTCTCTTGAGAAGAGATCATATTGACGATCAATGGACGAAGCTCATTGGTTTGTCCATATTCATAATGAGTCACGTTGCTCATCTGGGAAGCTACATGTTGGTAGTAATCCACCACCTTATAGTTAGGGGTGAAACGTGTGCCTAGCTCATAACCCAAAAACTCATCGGGGCTTTGAAGTTGAGCAAAAAGGTTCAAGGAAAGGACGCAAAGAATAGCGGTCAGGAAAGATCTTTTCATGG
>CBFIDS010000065.1:0-3693 GCA_965661435.1 Roseivirga sp. | reverse complement strand
AATCATTGTCTTCAATGATTTTTCTTTCATCTGAGAAGCCACCAAAAATGGCAGTAACCTTTACTTTCACTTTCATACCAGGAGGTACGCGTATATCGCAACCGCCAAATAGAATAAATACATCCAAAACATTTGTGCCCTTGTTTAGCTTTGCGTTAAAAAGATTTAGATCGGTACCTCCAAAAATTGAAGTCAATTTGCCGCCTTTGAATTCTTTAGAAGTAACTGTTCTTTCAGCACCACCAAACACGGCCAGTTCATCAACGAAATCTAATTCTCCGTCAATATTTTTTTTTTCATAACCTTTATGTTGAGCCTTTTTAAAGATCAGTGAAGCACCAATGGCTACAAAGATCAAGGGCCACAGTCTAAAGATATCTCTCACATTAAAATCCCACCAGTAGTATTCAGCCATTTCATTGACCAAGAAGATAGCTCCAATGGCAATCAGTGTAATTCCAAATCCAACTTTCTCTCTGACCGTTGCAATAAATACACCGATGATGATCATAAAAGTATACCATCTAAATATATAATAGGGTAGATCAAAATTGAGGATATCAAGATTATCTAAAGTAAGCACGGTTCCTATTAGCAGGAAAAGGGCACCAATCATTACTCTTTTGTTCATTTGCGAATCCATTTTGTCTTGTTGTTATTTTGAGTTTTTGATTTTGGGCTCTCGAGGCGACCAAACCTCAATTGACCTGTTGTTTTGTTTTTGACTACTCAAATGTACGCCAAGTACTCAGCTTGAGATGATAGGAATCGGTAAACGAACGCCAGCTATCGGTAAAAGCCAGAGTCATTCGATATAAAAATCGAACATTCATCGATTATCGGTGAATAAGCTGCAATATCTTTCCAAAACAACCGTGCAATGCCTAATTTTGGGTTCTCTGAAAACGTAAGAATCACGATGGAATACAGAATAGAAAAAGATACAATGGGCGATGTTCAAGTGCCTGCCGACAAGTATTGGGGAGCACAAACAGAACGTTCAAGAAACAATTTCAAGATTGGACCTGAAGCAAGCATGCCATTAGAAGTGGTCCATGGTTTTGCCTATTTAAAGAAAGCAGCAGCACATACCAACTGTGAATTGGGTGTTCTTTCAGAAGAAAAAAGAGACCTTATCTCTAAGGTTTGTGATGAGATCTTAGAAAACAAGCACAATGATCAGTTCCCCTTAGTGATCTGGCAAACAGGCTCAGGTACTCAGTCAAATATGAATGTCAATGAAGTGGTTTCCAATAGAGCGCATGTCATTGAAGGAAATACTTTGGGCAAAGGAGACAAAAAGATCCATCCCAACGATGATGTGAATAAGTCACAGTCTTCAAATGACACCTTTCCTACAGGCATGCACATTGCCTGCTACAAAATGATCATTGAAACGACCATTCCTGGAATAGAAAAGCTCAGAGACACTCTCAAAGAAAAATCCGAAGCTTTCATGAATGTGGTTAAGATCGGTAGAACACACCTGATGGATGCCACTCCTTTAACCCTAGGTCAAGAATTTTCGGGATACGTTTCTCAATTAAACCATGGTCTTAAGGCATTAAATAACACCCTTGATCATTTATCAGAACTTGCATTGGGTGGAACAGCTGTAGGAACCGGAATTAACACTCCAGAAGGTTACGCAGATCTTGTTGCGAAAAAAATCGCTGAATTTACTGGCTTACCCTTTGTTTCTGCAGAGAACAAATTTGAAGCATTGGCTGCTCATGACGCTTTAGTGGAAACACACGGTGCTTTAAAGCAGATGGCAGTTTCATTGAATAAGATAGCTAATGATATCAGAATGTTGGCTTCTGGACCAAGGTCAGGGATAGGAGAGATCATTATTCCATCGAATGAACCTGGTTCCTCAATCATGCCTGGTAAAGTCAATCCAACCCAATGCGAAGCCATGACCATGGTTTGCGCCCAAGTAATTGGAAACGATGTTGCAGTAACGGTTGGTGGTACTCAAGGACATTACGAACTCAATGTATTCAAACCAGTAATGGCATCTAATGTACTCCAATCTGCACGTTTGATAGGTGACGCATGTGTCTCTTTTACAGACAATTGTGCCGCTGGAATTGAACCAAATCATAAAAGCATTCAACAACATGTGAATAATTCTTTAATGTTAGTCACAGCTTTAAATACAAAAATAGGATACGAAAAAGCCGCAAAAATTGCCAAAACGGCTCATGAGAATGGAACCACTCTCAAAGAGGAAGCAGTAAATCTAGGATACCTAACCCCGGAACAATTTGACGATTGGGTAAGACCAGAGGATATGACTGGTAGTTTGAAAAGCTAGTTTTAATACCTAATTTGTAATCAATTGAACACGAAAAAGATACTTAATATGAAAGCCCAAAAAGCATTTTTAACATTGGTCTTGGGAGTATTCATTACCAGCATGGCAATTGCTCAAACTTCAGACGATAAATCCATTACTAGAAAAGAAAAGAAAGAGTGGAAAAAGAAAAAACGCAAAATGTCTTGGGAGGCTTTTAAGTTGCTCAACGAGGATTTTACTGAGCAAAACTCTCAGATTAATACCTTAGAAGAGGAGCTATCTGCTGCTCAAAGTCAGGTCTCTGCCAAAAATATGGAGATTTATGACCTGAAAAGTCAGTTGACAAAAACGCAATCAGCCTATCAGGCGGATCAAGATGAAATTGCAAAGTTGAAAGCTGAATTAAATCAAGTACCGGATTACAATCCTTACATGATTAATGGAGAAGACTTTTCTAAAGGAGTAGCATTTAGAGTGCAGGTTGGGGCTTTTGAAAACATGGACATTACTGAATACGCGAATACCTCTAAGGAATTTATGGAGGAGAATTCAGAAGAGCTAAAAAGATATGTCGTAGGTAACTTTAGGAACTATGAAGATGCCAATATCTTGAAAAAGTACCTAAGACAAATGGGCGTTAACGATGCTTGGATCGTTCCTTATCGTGACAATAAGAGGGTTCCATTAAAAGAGGTGATTGAAACACCAGGAAATTCCAACTAGACTTTCTAACTAAAATATTCAAGCAGTGTCTGAATAAGGCACTGCTTTTTTTATACACAACTGATTTTACCGTAATTTTAAAGTATGCAGAAGCGCTGGGTCATAAAAGATGATTTGAATCAAGAAGTCCTATCGGCTCTAAGTGAGCAGTTAGATATTTCTTCTTCTTTAGCGGGACTGCTAGTTCAAAGAGACATCAACTCTTTCAATGAAGCAAAGGCATTTTTTCGACCTAACATTGACCAAATGCATGATCCATTCTTGATGAAAGACATGGATAAAGCAGTTAATCGACTTACAGAGGCGATAGGAAATGAGGAAAATATCTTGGTCTATGGTGATTACGATGTTGATGGAACAACCTCTGTTGCTACGTTTTTTGGCTTTTTAAGCCAGTTCTATGATAAATTAGAATACTATATACCCGACCGTTATAAAGAAGGATATGGTGTATCTGAGGAAGGGATTAAATATGCTGCAGAAAATGGTTATACATTAATTGTAACACTTGACTGCGGCATTAAAGCGGTTGATAAGATAGCTTTGGCCAAAAAGAGCGGAATCGATGTGATCATCTGCGATCATCATACTCCAGGTGAAAAATTACCTGAAGCATTCGCCATTTTAGATCCAAAAAGAGAAGATTGCGATTACCCATACAAAGAACT
>CBFIDS010000064.1:0-17412 GCA_965661435.1 Roseivirga sp. | reverse complement strand
CTAATACTGACCTTTCCCGATAGTCCATTAAATGTCCTATCTCGTGACCTAACCAGCCAATTAGCACATCTTTTGGCAAGTCCTCTACCTTCAAACTTTCAGACCCTAATTTTATGGTTCTGCTAATGTTTACGTAGTACGCTCTCTCCTCAAGAACACGAAACATTGTTTTATATATGGGTTGAGCGCTCATAATGATATGTTCATTAGGCTCTTTAAATCTGAATGTTATTGGAGTGTTTTTAAGCTCAGGATAATAAGAAAGAGTCTCTAATACAGGGAAATATATTTCCTTAGGTATTGATTTCTTAAAACCATATGTCTCAATTTTCTTCATCAATTACTTTCTCCTTATTGTATTTCTAGATTTAATTCTCTTTCTCTTTTGGTGCTTTTTATTAATGCTCTGATCAATAAGAAGCTTACTAAGAATAGCATTAATTCTACCGCAGTCCATCTAATTACAAAGGCTGATGCTACCCCTTCAGCTATAAAGCTGTACACTCTGCCAATTAAGAAACCAATGGTATATAGGCTTATAAAGCCTAATGCAGTTTTACGCATTTTGAAACCTGCGTAGAATAGGAAACCTGCAAAAGCTAGATTGAGCCCTCCGTAATAAGAACGGATAGAGTTAAATGCACTATCTGACAGCGGTTCTAGGCTTTAATATTTCATCACCTCTTCTGGAGCCAAGAATGAACCCATCGATACGGCTAGAAAGATTGTGCTTACTATAAAGTATAAATCCGGTTGTAAGTATTTTTAAGAAATTTATGGAATTGCTGTTTTAAGTTTAATATTCGATTCTTCTGTAATTCCTTTGATCATGCCTTTGAATACAAAGCCATGAAAGGGTAATACTGCGAACCAATACATCCTTCCCCAAAGGCCTTTTGGCCTGAAGGTTGCAGTTTGATGTAGCACTTGGTTCTTGTCAATTTTAAATTCAAGCCAGGCGTCTCCTGGTAATTTCATTTCTGCGAAAAGCAGAAGTCTTTTCTTGGGTCTGTCTGCTACGATCACTCTCCAAAAGTCAAGTGAGTCTCCTGAGCTAATTTCTGTTGGATGGGTTCTGCCTCTTCTCAATCCTACCCCCCCAACTATCTTGTCAAGATACCCTCTGATCTTCCAAAGCCAAGTTCCATAGTACCATCCTTTTTCACCTCCAATAGACCAAATATTGTTTAAGACATTTTCTTCATTCACCACTTTTATATGTTGGTGATCGGTAAAGCATCCAAATGAGGGTACCTCTACTAAATCCTCAAAGCGCTTAGTAATTGTTTCACTAGACATAGCGTCTTTCCAGCTTGAGATAAGTTGATTCTGTTTGATCCTTGAAAAAGCCCTTTGCACCGATTCCTCGTAATTGATCAAGTCTATGTTCAGGAGATCAATGAGTAAATTATCTTTTGCGATAACCTCAGTCTTCATACTATCAACTAAATTCTTTGCTAGATTGAATGAAGTTGAGGTCACGAAATACAGCCAATATGAACTTAGTCTTGGTGTTAAGACAGGTACGGATATGATCCATCTCTTTAAGCCTCTAGCCTCGGCAAACTTGAGTAGCATCTGCTTATATGACATCACATCAGGGCCTGCGATATCGAAGGTTCTATTAAAAAGTCTTTCATCTAGAAGGGATCTATCTAAGACTTCTAAGATGTTTTTAATTGCGATTGGCTGAGATTTAGTTCTCAGCCATTTTGGTGTGATCATCACTGGTAATTTTTCAACCAAGTCCCGGATGATCTCAAATGAGCCACTTCCTGACCCGACAATTATTCCAGCTCTAAGGCTTGTGAAATTAAATGGTCCTGTTTTTAAAATCTTTTCAGTTAGCAGCCTGCTTTCTAAATGGGGGGAGAGTTGGTGGTCGTTAGCAATACCACCTAAATAAATGACCTGCTGGAAATTTCTTTTGTCGCTGATTTCTACAAAATTTTGAGCCATTTGTTTTTCCTTGAGGGCAAAGCCTTTACCAGACATCGACATGGCATGCATCAGATAATAAGCTGCATCAATATCTTCAGGAATGTTTTCTAATGTTTCTTTTTTAAGAAAGTCTGCCTCAATAACAGATACATTTTCATTGTCTTGCAGAGGGTGACTGAATCTAATTTTATCTCTTACACAGCAGACCACTTCAATATCTCTTTCGAGGAGCTGATAAAGTAGTCGTTTCCCAATGTAGCCGTTTGCACCTGTTAATAATACTTTCACTATGCATAGAACAAGGATGACTACCCCCTTTGTTCGGAAAAATATATTTTATTCAAACAGAAGCATGTTTGCTAGGTTCTATATTAGTATTCATTTTTTAATTAAGTAGCCTTCGATTTAGCGGTAGAAAAGATCAACGGTTGGCTCGAATATCTCAGCCAGATGATGCCCAACTTTGTGGTGGCCGTATTTGTACTGATCATCTTCTACATTCTTGCCAGATTTGTCCGTGTTCTGTCCAAAAAGGTTGTAGCTAAAATTATTGACGAGCCTGCTATTATCAGCTTGATGTCAACGATCTTTTACCTACTTACAATGGGTTTAGGACTTGTTATTGGCTTGAACGTATTGAAGTTGAATCAGGCAGTCACTTCCTTTTTAGCGGGTGCGGGAATAATAGGATTGGCCTTAGGTTTCGCTTTTCAAGATATCCCTGCAAATTTTATTTCAGGAATAATCATTGCTTTCAGAAAGCCCATTAAACTGGGAGATGTAATTGAAACAAATGGATATTCGGGGTTTGTGCGAAATATCCAATTGAGAGCAACTATTATTGAGACATTTCAAGGCTTGCATGTGATTATTCCCAATCGGATGATCTTTCAGAATCCGATGACTAATTATACCATGACAGACTACAGGCGCGTAGATCTATTCATAGGGATTTCTTATGCTGAAGATCTTGAACGAGTTAAAGAGATTACTTTAGAGGCTATTAAGGATAATCCGTATCTAGTGGAGGATGATGGAAAAGAAAGAGACCTGACGTATGAAGGTTTTGGAAATTCATCCATCGATTTCAGGCTTATGTTTTGGATCTTATATACCCCCGAAGAGCCAAATTATCTACAAGCTCGCTATCATGCGATCATGGCCATTAAGAAAGCGTATAATGAAAATGACATTACCATTTCATTCCCAATCAGAACTTTGGATTTTGGGATCAAAGGAGGGGAAAAATTTGTTGATCAAATGAATCAGGTAAAGCAATAGTTTAATAACATGATATGTGTCATTTTTATCACTGATGCAGGTCATCAGTTAAATCTAATTGATTGTCGACCTTAAATCTGTTATCGTTTCAAACATAAACAAAGAGGTCGCCATGAGAAAGATAGTAGTACCCATAGATTTTTCAGAGTGTTCGAAGAATGCTCTGCGAAATGCGATCAAGATCGCTGAGCGCATGAATAAAGAATTAATTCTTTATCATTCCGTAGTTATTCCAGTTGGATTTGCTGAAGGTGCCCCGGTGGGTACTATGGATATGAATTTAGATGAATTAGAAATTCAATCTAAAAAGGATCTGAAAGCTTTAGTGACGGAGTTTCCAATGCTCGAAAAGATCAATTACCAATCATTTATTCAATATGGGCCTCTTCATGAGGGTATTAATGACCTTAACGAAGAGAATAAGGTGGCGCTCGTTGTAATGGGTACACATGGAGCTTCAGGTTTCGCTAAAGCTTTATTGGGTAGTAATGCCTATCATGTAATGAAACATGTTGCATGCCCGGTAGTTGCCATTCCGGAAGGATCTGATATTACTCAAATGACTCATATTGGATTAGCGGGAGATTTTATGTCTATCCCTAACCCTGAACTCATATTGGATGTGATAGATTTAGCGAAGGCATTTAACGCCCAGATCCATGTCGTTCATATTGACACAGGTGAGGTTGATGTGAAGCAACAGATTGATATTGCGCGTAGAATGGAGAAATATATCAAACATACTAATCATACTTTTCATTTCAGGAAGTTCGATGATGTTGAAGAAGGACTTCAAGCAACTGCTAAAGAATTAGATATACAGTTGTTCGCAATGGTAGCTAGGCATCATGGGTTTTTTGACAGACTAAGGCATACAAGTCATACCAAGAAAATGGTATTAGATATTCCTATGCCTTTAATGGTATTGCAGGAATAGCCCATTTCTCAACCATTTTATTAAGGCCATGTTCTTTTGAGCATGGCTTTTTGTTTTTTCTAAAAGCTTTTTAATAGAATCTCAAGCCCATTTTAAACTTCCATTTTTGATCAGGTGAAAGCACCATCAAACCTTCTTTGGTATTCAGGGCATTAATGCCGCAAGTCATTGGTTCGATGGCTATGGTTTTTTCATTGTACTTAAATACCTGAACAAACGGGAAATTAACATCTTGCCATACTTCTAATGAACCCAGCTTTGGATAGCTCAAGAAAACACTCATTCGTTCTTCGATTCTTTCAAGACGGAAACATTGGTCAAAAGACTTGCTTTCAATGGATTCGAAGTCTTGGAATTGCTTGTATAGCGATTCTTCTCCATTCGGAATAAGATCCTCATTTACCCCTATAGAACTGACTTTTGGAAGCTTCAAACGTGGGCTTTCATCAGAGATTTGAGCGTTGAAATAAGGGTGCCAACCAAAACCGCAGGGCATGTTTCCTTTTCCCGCGTTGGTCACTTCAATGTTAATTTTCAATTCATTACTTAATAGCTCGTAATTGATCTCTAAATCAAATGGGAATGGATATTCATCTCTATCTCCTTCGTAAATCAACTTCAGGTTGAGAGCATTTTCAGAATGATCGACTAATTCAAAAGGGAGTTCAGAAATAAAGCCATGTAAAGCATTGGGTCGATGGCTATCATTCAGTGCGAATTGATACTCCTTGCCTTCAAATTCATATCTGCCCTCAGTTAATCGATTTGGAAAGGGGAATAGTAAAGAACTTTCATAAGAATTACTTCCATTGGCATCAATAGGAGTAATTGTTTTTCCATTTTTTTGGCAGGACCACAAGGAGATAGCCGCTCCTTGTTCAGGATTAACAACCAACCTATTGCCCTTAAACTGTAATTCTATCATCTGCAGACTGTACTATCATTAATATGCTTTTAGTTGAGGTGTGTTTTTGATCTTCTACCACCAGGGTAGCGGTAGTTTTAAATCTGCTATAGAATCAATGACTTTATCGGGTTTGAAAGGATAGTTTTTAAGATCTTCTTTCTTAGACATTCCTGTAAGTGTAAGAATTGTATTGTAACCTACTTGTACTCCACCTTGGATGTCTGTGGCCAAAGTATCACCAATCACTGTAACTTCGTCAGTAGCAAGGCCAATGTGCTTCCTGGCTTGTCTCATCATTACAGGACTTGGTTTACCTACAGAAAAAGCCTTTTTACCGGTTGCGGCCTCTATCATTGCTACGATTCCCGCAATGCCTAAGTTGTTCCATCCTGCCTTTCTCGGTGATGGGTCTAGGTTTGTTGCAATCAATTTAGATCCAGCTAGAATAAAATCGATCGCTTTTCTAACCATTTCTAGGGTGAAATTGATTCCTTCGCCAACCACTACAAAGTCCGGATCATTCTGAACAAGCGTGAAGCCATTTTCATGTAGACTTGAGATCAAGCCACCCTCTCCAAGAACGAAAGCGGTTCCCTTTGGAAATTGCTGGCCCATAAAATGTGCAGTGGCCATAGCAGAAGTGTAGACATTCTCTGGTTCTACATGAATTCCCATCTTAGCTAATTTCCTAACAGCATCTATTGGACTCCTCTGACTATTATTGGTCATAAAAGTGAAAGGGATGTCTTCCTTTTGTAATGTTTCTATGAATTTATCTGCACCAGGTATCATCTTGTTTTCAACATAAATGACACCGTCTTGGTCAATCAAAAATCCTTTAGGCATGTTTCTAATTCTTAACGCTGGTTAAAATGTCTTCTACCAATCTAGCACTTTTTAGACTGTCTTCTAAGGTAAAAAGCATGGATTGGCTTTTACCTTCATTTATGCATTTACTAGCTTCTAGGATCTCATGGGCATAACCGGTACTTATGTAAGGCAGTTCAATTTTTTCGACTTCTTCACCCTTAATAATTTCAAATTCCTGACATTTCCAAAAAAATGGCATTCGAATAAATCCTTTTTCACCATAAATACAACATTCTTTGTTTGTCTCTAAGCTAATGCTGCCAAAGAGCTGGGCCATTTGGTCTTCTCCAAAATCAAGCTGAATTTGTATAGATTGGTCTACTCCTGTTTCACCGATCTCTGCATCGGCTTTAAAGCTGTTAGGTTCCCACCCAAAGAGGTCAGAAGCGATAGTTAATGGGTAGACACCCACATCCCATAAAGCACCTCCAGCAAGATCAGGATTCAGTAATCTTCCGTCTTTGGTGAGTTTGTCTATAGACCTAAATCCAAAGCTTGCTGTTATCTGCCTGATCTTTCCAATCTCTCCACTTTTTGCCCTACGGATCGCTTCTTTATAAGCAGGGAGAAACCTCATCCACATAGCTTCCATTAAGAACTTACCTGTCTCCTCAGCAATGTCTCTCATTTGCTTAACTTCGGTCGAGCTAATTCCAATTGGCTTTTCACACACCACATGTTTCCCTGCTTTTAAGGCAGAAATGGTGTTTTCGCAATGGAAATTATGAGTTGTGCTAATGTAAACGATATCAACTTCAGGATCATTTAGAAGGTTATCGTAATCATCATAGATGGTGACCAAGGGGAATTCTTCTTTCAATGCTTGAGCATTTGATCGTGAACCAAATGCGTATGGAACTTCTCCGTCTACAGCTTCTAAACTCTCTAAAAATTTTCTGGCAATTCTGCCGAATCCAATAAATCCCCACTTCATTTAAATAAGTTCTAAAAAATGCCATTAAGGCTGAAAGAATTGGGCTTATTTCTTTGTTAAATATTTTGCACAGGGAACATGCTTTCGTAAACTCGTTACTATATATTTAGCGTACTCATATATGCAGCATTGTCTTCAGCGCTCTGCAATGGTGTAGTTCCTTCATAACGTTCCTGTTCTACGATAAAGTGTTTCATCCCATTGGCTCTTCCAGCTTTAACGATCGATGGAAAATCAATCAACCCAGTGCCAAGCGTGCACGTGGCTTCTGCTTCATCAGTCCCTTTCATTCTATCCTTCATATGGCTGAGCGTAAAACGATTTGGGTATTTTTTGATCCATTCAATAGGGTCTTGACCTGCAGTGACAACCCAATAAATATCCATTTCATGCTCTACTAAAGAAGGATCAGTATTGTCCATTAATAGATCATGAGGCATTTTTCCATCCATTTCTGTGAAAGTGTATGCGTGATTATGATAGGCGAATTTGATTCCATTCTGCTTACAGATCTCACCTTTGGCATTAAAGTCTTCCGCTACGGCATAATAATCATCTAACGACTGTTGCATTCTCCAAGGACAGATCAAATACTCCATGCCTATCTCAGCGGCTTCAGCTGCTTTTCTTTCGAAATCATTGTCTATGTCGCAATGGCTAGAGACAAGTTTCATGTCTAATTCATCCATATAAGCTTTAAGCTCTTTGTTAGTCATGCCCCAAAAAAGGCCTCTGTCTGCTTCATAACCTTCTATTTGTTTGTATCCATAAGAAGCAACTTTGGCTAAAACACCTTTGGGGTCTCTGGGGAAATCGTCTCGTAAAGTATAGAGCTGGAGACCAAAAGTCTTGGTCATTTGATTTGAAGTCTCAGTAGAACCTGAGTTAGAGCAAGCATAGGGTGTAAAGGCAATTCCGGCAGCGAAACCACCAGCTGTTTTTAAAAAGTTTCTGCGTTTGATCGTCATAGTGAATAAGGTTGAGCTATGAATATACAGAAAGTTTAACTTTTGACCGTTTAGATTTTTCGTTAGAGTAGGGAGACCATTCAGAAAATTGAGAAACAAAAAAGCCATCCGTTTCCGAATGGCTTTCCATTTATCTTGATAAGAAGATTATCCCCCAAAGTCGTCAAATGCTACATTCTCATCTGGCACTCCCCAGTCTTCACACATCTTTAAGACAGCTGCGTTCATCATAGGAGGTCCACAGAAATAGAATTCAATTTCTTCAGGAGCATCATGCTTACTTAGGTACTGATCGATCACTGCTTGGTGAACGAAACCTAAGAAACCGTCTCCATCTTTATCGTCTATATCTTTTTTCTCTGTCCAATTATCTTCCGGTAATGGCTCGGAAAGTACAATATGGAACTGGAAGTTTGGAAATTCTTTTTCGATTTTTCTGAAATCCTCTAAGTAGAATAATTCAGTTTTAGATCGTCCACCATACCAGTAAGAAACTTTTCTACCCGTTTTTAAAGTGTGGAACAAGTGGAATAAATGAGATCTCATTGGAGCCATTCCTGCACCACCACCAATGTAAAGCATCTCTGCGTCTGTCGGTTTGATGAAGAATTCACCATAAGGTCCTGAGATGGTTACTTTGTCACCTGGCTTTCTTGTGAAAACGTAAGATGAACAAATACCTGGATTAACATCCATCCACTTATTGTTCGCTCTGTCCCATGGTGGGGTAGCAATACGAATGTTCAGCATGATGATGTTTCCTTCTGCAGGGTGGTTGGCCATGGAGTAAGCTCTAAAGATTTCTTCTTTATTGACCATTTTAAGATCCCAAAGGTTGAATTTGTCCCAATCACCTTTGAATTTATCTGGACCTGCTGGATCTTCTGGATGAGGTTTGATGTCCATATCCTTAAAGTCACAAACTACAGGAGGAACGTCTACCTGAATGTAACCACCAGCTTCGAAGTCTAAACTTTCACCTTCAGGAAGTCTTACTACAAATTCTTTAATGAATGATGCCACATTGTAATTAGATACAACTTCGCATTCCCACTTCTTGATACCGAAGATCTCCTCAGGAATCTCGATTCTCATATCTTGCTTTACCTTCACTTGGCAAGAAAGTCTTACGCCTTCTTTTTGCTCGGATCTGCTTAAGTGACCTTCCTCTGTTGGAAGAACGTCTCCTCCTCCTTCTTTGATAGTACACTTACACATGGCACACGTACCACCACCACCGCAAGCGGATGGAAGAAATACTTTTTGTCCAGATAGCGTGTTTAGGAGCGTAGATCCTGCTGAAGTTACAATAGGATTGTCTTCATCGCCATTCACGATGATCTTAACATCTCCTGATTGAACTAATTTAGATTGTGCATAGAGCAAGATAAACACTAGCAATAGGATCACAACCGAGAAAGCAACTATTGATGTAATTATTACAGATGACATCTATTAATCGATTTTAAATCAACATTTTATAAACTGACCTGACCGGTCATTAGGGCTACAAATATATTGACTAAAAGATTAAATCAGTAAGAGATTGTCAAAAAAGATATGGGAGGTCGAAACGGCTTAAAACGTTATTCTTTCCCTAATTTTTTGACCCTTTCTCAATTCACTAATTTCTTCCTTTAAATCATTTAGACATAGGTTGCCCAGACTGGTCTGGTTATTATCTGTCGTGAGAACCACATTGATATTCTTATTGTTTTGCCATTCTGCTTTTTGAAGTTTCCCAAGACAAATATTACCAATCACATAGCAGTGATCGAAACTGAAGTACTTTTCTTGAATGCTTTCAAAATCACCCAACTCCACTTGGTCAGGAGAGCCAAAGCTTACATATACTTGCACCGGTGACTCGTTACTGAAGGGTAAGGAAGCACCATTATGCTTTTTTTTGTATTCGTATTTGTAGTTATAGCTCAATGCGGAAATGTCAGAAAGAACAGCTGCTCCAGTAGGTAAACTTCCAGCTCCTTTTCCTACAAAAAGTTGTTCATCACAAAAATCTCCATTGATGATCACTGCATTGAATTCGTTTTTGATTCCTGCTAATTGATCCTTAGGAGAAATGAATTGTGGAATGACAAAGCCGTAAATTCTTTCACCTATTCTTTTGGCTTGTGCGACCAATTTGATCATATATCCTTGAGCTCTGGCATATTCTAGATCAGCGATCTTCATCTTATCTATTCCTAAGTTGGTGATCTGGTCTGGAGCTGCATGGATACCAAAAGCATGAGTAAGCAGAATACTTAGTTTGTATTTAGGATCGAAGCCACCTACATCGAGTGTAGGATCTGACTCGGCAAAGCCTAGGTCTTGGGCATTTTTCAAGGCTTTTGGGTAATCCAAACCCTCGTCAAATACTTTGGTAAGAATATAATTTGTGGAACCATTAAATATTCCTTTGATCTCATTCAATGGTTCGTGGTTGAAGTATTCCTCTAATGTTCGAATGATCGGGATGCTGGCACAAACGGCTCCTTCATATAGTAAAGCTTGGCCAGTTTCATCTTGAAGCTCTACTAGCTCCTCAAGATGTTCGGCTACCATCTTTTTATTAGCAGTTACCACGGGCTTGCCTGCCTTTAGGGAATTTACAACAATGTGGTATGCTGCATTGGCATCATCGATCAGCTCCACCACTATATCAATAGAAGGGTCATTGATGATCTCATTTTTATCTGTTGTAAAGAGTTCGCTACTAAGCTTCCTTTTTTTATCAGGGTTTTTGATGCAGATCTTTTTGATTACTCCTCCGAAATTTTTCGACTTGTTGAGTGTCTCGAAAAGTCCTTGGCCTACACAGCCAAATCCGAATAATCCAATTTTTAAATTCTTCATGTGTTCGTTTTTAAAAAGTTTTCTAGATGTGTTGAAATGGTTTTTGACTCTACCAAGAAGCCATCGTGTCCATAAATAGAGTCGATAAAAATGAGGCGGCTGTCCTTAATGCCATGTGCCAATACTTGTTGGTCATGCTTGGAAAAGAGAAGATCTGAATTGATACCAATGATTAGAGTCTTAGATCGTACTTGATTCAAAGCATTTTGAATATTGTCCCTTTTTCTGCCCACATCATGCGTATCCATACATTGAGAAAGTGCATAGTAGGAATGGGCGTTAAAGCGCTTTTGCAGTTTCAGCCCTTGATATCTTTGATAACTATCCGCTTTGTAATTACTAAGAGTTTCGGGTTCATCTTCTTGATTCTGATTATAGATCTTATCCGTTCTATAGGAGATCATTGCCATAGCACGTGCTGCTTCTAGGCCTTTCCAACCACCTTTTGGTGAACTAGAAAAGAAAGATGGGTCGGCTTCAATGGCCATTCTTTGAGCAGTACGAATACCAATTCCCCATGAAGAACTTTTGGCACTAGTGGCAACAAGGCAAATATTTTCGAATAGCTGGGGTTGTTCAATACTCCATTCTAATACCTGCTGACCACCCATTGAGCCACCTATTCCTAACTGGATCTTTGGTATCTCTAGATATTGTCGCAATAGCTCATTTGCTTTAACAAGATCACGTATGGTGAGTTTAGGAAAGGAACGCAGATAACGGTCGCCTGTTTTAGGATTAAAGTCTTTAGGGCCAGTACTGCCATAACAAGAACCTAGAATATTTGCGCATACAATAAAATGGTCTTTAGGATTGATCAGGTCATTTTCACCGATCAATCCTGGCCACCATTCTAGAGGATTTGAATTAGCAGTAAGGGCGTGACAGACCCAAACCACATTGGACTTGTTTTTTTTGATCTGACCAAAGGTTTGATATGCAATAATCGGGTCATTGAGGTGTTCGCCATTTTCTAAAAAGAATTGACCCTGAACCTGAAAGTATTGAATACTGTCTTGCGCTGAAGCACTAGTTTCGCACAAGCCTTTTTGGCTTTTTACTAACATGCTCTAATAATTTAGGAATGAAGTCTAAGGAAGGAGGTAGAATCATCCTTCAATATTCGATTAGAAATAAAAAAACAAAGTGTTGAATGTTGGGTAAAATTGACCCAACCCTGAAAGGGTTTTGTAATTGGAATGCTTAACATGTATAACCAATTTATATTCTCCCGAATGCCAACTTGACACTCATTTGGGATCAGGATTTAGCACCTTTTCCCGATTATTCGAGAATGGTTGCTAGCGCTTCAAAGAGCCTGTCTCTCCACGCTTCTTTATAAATCGATTCATCCTGAGGATTCAGGAGAATGACTTGACAGTACAAACGTAAACTACGTTTGTGTACTTTCAAAAAGTATGCTCAAAAAAATACTCCTATAGAATTTAGAAACAGGTTCGTTACTTATTCGATATCATTCTTAAAAGGGTAGAAAGCTGCTTTTTAAGATCTCGTCTATCTACGATAAAATCTAAGAATCCATGATCTAGTACGAATTCAGAGCTTTGGAATCCCTTAGGTAGGTCTTTTCCTACTGTATCTCTGATCACTCTAGGACCAGCGAATCCGATCAATGCTCCCGGTTCCGCAATGTTGAAGTCACCCAGCATAGCGTATGATGCTGTTACTCCACCAGTAGTTGGATCAGTCAAAAGAGAGATATAAGGAATGCCCTCCTCTGCTAATAGAGCTAGTTTAGCGGAAGTCTTACCCATTTGCATGAGTGAATAACCAGCTTCCATCATTCTAGCACCTCCTGATTTGGAGATCATTAAGAACGGGGTTTTGGTTTTCAATGCGTGGTTAATTCCTCTAGCAATTTTTTCACCAACAACAGATCCCATAGACCCACCAATAAAAGCAAAGTCCATACAGGAAATCACAATATCTTGCCCGTTCATTTTGCCATAAGCCGTACGGACAGCATCTTTCAAGTTTGTTTTTTCCTGAGTGGCAACGATCCTTTTTGGATAGGGCTTGGAGTCAACAAATTTAAGTGGGTCACCAGAACTCATATTGGCATCGAGTTCAGTGAATTTATTTTGATCGAGTAGTATTTCGAAATACTCTTTAGAACCTATTCTTACATGGAATCCATCTTCCGGACTCACATAGGCATTGTTTTTTAATTCTCTGGTATGAACGATCGTTCCTCCAGGTGTTTTGAACCACAAGCCGTCAGGAGCATCTTTCTTCTGATCAGTAGGAGTGGTTATACCTTTAACTTTTCTTTGAAACCAAGACATAGTAATCGGTTAAGCGAGCCTAAGCTCGAATGAGCTGTCAAAAATACATCAAAACTATTCAGCCACCAAAGTTCTGACAATTAGATGGGCACAATGCAGTTCTATTAAACTTTAGATAGGAAAGGTTTGAATTCTTGGCTGATTGTCGTTTCCTTTGTTCGGAATGAACGTTCATTCCGTACGAATATGCTTGAACAAAAAATTGCTTCAAAAAAGACGTTGATTCTTGAAACCACTCTTGATCTAATCACAGAGTACGGATTTCATGCCACACCTATTTCCTTGATCGCTCAAGAAGCCGGAATAGGTGCGGGCACTATTTACCGCTATTTTGAGAATAAAGAGCATCTCATTAACGAGTTGTTCACGGAGATCAAGAGAAGGGTGATCAAAGCGATCTTAAAGGATTATAAAGAAGAGGGTACTTACAAAGAAAGATTTAAGCATTTATGGAGGAACCTCATTCAATATTGCATGGAGCACCCAAAGGAGTTTCAGTTTGTAGAACAGTATAGATATGCTCCTTTTGTAAGTAATATGACTCGTGAGGAAACATTTATTATTTTGGCTCCGATCATGTCTTTTTTCATTGAATCGAAAAGAGCTAAGGCCATGAAGGACCTACCCCTTTACACCATCATTGCGCTCACTTATGGGCCGATCGTTTCATTGACTAAACTCCATTTAGACCATAACCAAAGATTGACAGAAGAGAGGATCACGCAGGCTGCAGAAGCTTGTTGGGAATCCGTTTCTTTTAAAACAGAATAAATCATATGCCTAACGTAATCATCAACGGAGTCGGAAGTTGTATTCCTGACCAAGTCATTAAGAATGAAGACTTTCTTCAGCATGAATTCTATCAAGAAAATGGTGAGTCATTCCCTTATGAGAATGAAGTGATCATCAACAAATTCCAGAAAATCACAGGTATTCAGGAAAGGCGTTATGCTAAGAGGGGTCAGTCATGTTCAGATCTGGCGTCTATTGCTGCTAAGCATGCTTTAGAGAATAGTACGCTAAGCAAAGAGGACCTCGACTATATCATCTTCGCACATAATTTTGGCGACCTCGATGATGATTCTAACCGAATCGATATGATGCCTAGTTTGGCGGCTAAGGTCAAACATCAATTAGAGATCGAAAACCCTGGTACTTCTTGTTATGATATTATTTTTGGATGTCCAGGTTGGGTGCAAGGAGCCATTCAGGCTTCTCAGATGATTCGTTGTGGAGATGCTAAAGCAGTAATGGTCATTGGTGCAGAAACACTTAGTAAGATCGTAGACAAACACGATCGAGATGCTATGATCTTCGCTGATGGAGCGGGTGCTGTCATCTTTCAGGCTATTGAAGAAAGTAAAGGTGGATTCTTAAGCCAAGCTTCGAGAACAGATGCTTCTGTTGAATTAGAATACTTAGCCATGGGTCCTTCTAACAAACTTGAATTAAGAGATAACGGGAATAAGTTTATCAAAATGAAAGGGCGAAAGATCTATGAATATGCCTTAGTGAATGTAGCCGAAGCTATTAAGACAGCTATAGATCGTGCAGGCTTAGATCTTACAGATATTGACAAAGTTCTAATCCATCAGGCCAATGAAAAAATGGATGAAGCCATTCTACTCAAACTTTATAAACTCTATGGTCAAACCCCAGATGTGAGCCAACTGATGCCCATGACCATCAATAAGCTAGGCAATAGTTCAGTTGCGACTATTCCAACCATGTTGGATATGATTCTCAAAGGAAAACTAGAAGGGCACGAGATCAAGTCAGGTGATCATATAGTATTTGCCTCTGTGGGGGCTGGTATGCATATCAATGCTATGGTTTATCAGATGGATTAAAAAATAAAGGCCGATCATTCGATCGGCCTTTATTTTTCTTTTTAGTTATCTAATTCCTCGTAGTCAACATAGTCGCCACCCTTAAAATTGTCTGAAGACTTTTTACCCTTCTTCCTTTCAACGGGGGAGTACTCGATATTGACATTACCATCTTTAGGTTTTTTTTGTTGTTGATACCTGCCTTGCTGGTTAAAGTTTCGTTGTTGTTGGGCTGAACCCAACCCTACAGCGAATAATTTAAAGACAGATCTAATGACCCAAAAAATGAATACGAAGATTAATATTATTCGAATCAAACTATTATCTACTTAAGTACTGGTTTCGTTTTGAATAAATCTCTAAGAAGTAGTCATCCATTAGATCATCTATGAAATAAATGGCCTCTCCCGTAGATTTCATCTCAGGGCCCAACTCCTTGTTCACGTTAGGGAATTTATGGAATGAGAAGACCGGTTCTTTGATTGCATATCCTTTCTTAACCGGCTTAAAATCAAAGTCTTTCAACTTTTTCTCTCCCAACATCACCTTAGTGGCATAGTTGACATATGGCTCCTGATAGGCTTTGCCTATAAAAGGAACGGTTCTAGAGGCCCTTGGGTTCGCTTCAATGATATAAACTTTGTCATCTTTTATGGCAAACTGAATATTGATCAGGCCTACAGTCTGCAGCGCTAAAGCGATTTTCTTCGTGTAAGTTTCTATTTGCTGGATCACAAAGTCTCCTAAACTATAAGGAGGAAGAACTGCATATGAGTCACCAGAGTGGATACCTGCAGGTTCTATATGTTCCATGATTCCTATTATGTAGACATCTTCTCCATCGCAAATAGCATCTGCTTCTGCCTCAATAGCTCCTTCTAAGAAGTGGTCAAGTAGGACTCTGTTACCAGGAATGTCTTTTAGAATGTTCACTACATGTTCTTCAAGCTCTTGCTCGTTAATCACGATCTTCATGCTCTGACCTCCAAGTACATAAGAAGGTCTTACCAATAATGGGAATCCTAATTCTTTTGAGAGGTCTAATGCCTCGTCAGCGTCTTCAATAACTCCGAACTTAGGATAAGGAATGTCATTTTCTGCCAAAAGATTTGAGAATCTTCCTCTGTCTTCAGCCAAGTCTAGCGCATCATAGCTAGTACCAATGATCTTGATTCCATAACGATCTAACTTCTCTGCTAACTTAAGAGCTGTTTGACCACCTAGCTGAACAATTACGCCTTCTGGTTTTTCATGAAGGATGATGTCATAGATATGTTCCCAGAAAACAGGTTCGAAGTATAACTTATCTGCAGTATCGAAATCTGTAGAAACAGTCTCGGGATTACAATTGATCATGATGGTTTCGTAACCACATTCTTTTGCTGCAAAGAGTCCGTGCACACAACAATAATCAAACTCAATTCCTTGCCCTACTCTATTTGGTCCTGAACCTAAGACAATGATCTTTTTCTTATCTGATACTTCAGATTCATTTTCTTCATCGAACGTAGAGTAAAAGTAAGGTGTCTGGGCCTCAAATTCTGCAGCACAAGTATCTACCATTTTGTATACCCTTTTTATGCCTAGATCTTGTCTTTTATTAAAGACTTCACTTTCCCAGCATTTTAATAAGTGAGCGATCTGACGGTCAGCATATCCTTTTTCTTTGGCTGAACGAAGTAATCGTTCTGGCAAGGTATCCAGACTATATTGCTCTATTTCATTTTCAAGCTCAATAAGGTCCTCGATCTGCTGTAAGAACCATTTATCGATCTTGGTTTTCTTTTGAATCGTCTTGAACGGAATGCCCAGTTTAAAGGCATCGTAAATATGGAAGAGTCTATTCCAACTCGGATTTTCCAAGCTATGTAAAAGTTTCGCTTGATCGGTTACTTCTTTTCCGTCTGCACCTAATCCATTTCTTTTGATCTCAAGAGATTGACATGCCTTTTGTAGAGCTTCTTGGAAGTTTCTACCGATTCCCATTGCTTCTCCAACAGACTTCATCTGTAGACCAAGTTTCCTTTCGGAGCCTTTGAACTTATCGAAGTTCCAACGAGGGATCTTGACGATAACATAGTCTAATGCTGGCTCGAAGAATGCAGAAGTTGTTTGAGTGATCTGATTCTTAAGCTCGTCAAGGTTATAGCCAATGGCTAATTTTGCAGCAACCTTAGCGATCGGGTAACCTGTAGCTTTAGAGGCTAGAGCAGAAGATCTTGATACTCTTGGATTGATCTCGATACCGATGATGTCATCAGTATCAGGATTCACTGCAAACTGAACATTACACCCACCTGCAAACTGACCTATGGCATTCATCATATGAATGGCCATATCTCTCATGTTTTGATAAACCGTGTCAGGCAATGTCATGGCAGGAGCTACGGTTATAGAATCCCCTGTATGAACTCCCATAGGGTCGAAGTTCTCGATAGAACAGATAATGATAACATTACCGATATTATCTCTTAGTAGCTCAAGCTCGTATTCTTTCCATCCAAGGATACTTTGTTCGACTAATACTTCGTGAATTGGAGAAGCATCCAAACCTCTTGTGAGTGCTTCATTGAATTCTTCTTG
>CBFIDS010000063.1:0-4641 GCA_965661435.1 Roseivirga sp. | reverse complement strand
TCGGTAGATTTTGGATCAGGAATACCAATGACAGCCACTTCTAATACCTTATCGTGATCTACGATCACATTTTCCACTTCGTTAGGATAGACATTAAAACCAGAAACATTGATCATGTCTTTCTTACGATCAACGATCTTGAAGAAACCATCTTCATCCATCACTCCAATATCTCCTGTTCGGAACCAGCCTCCTTCAAAAAAGACATTTGAATTATCCTTGTTCCAATAACCACTCATGACTTGAGGGCCTTTGATACAGATCTCACCTACTTCACCTTGAGTTTGTTTTACACCATCGTCATTAAAAATAGCCAACTCAGTCGAAGGAACAGGTAAACCAATAGTACCCATTCTATGGGTTCCATCCAAAGGATTACAACAGGCCACTGGTGAGGTCTCTGAAAGTCCATAACCTTCAACTAATGGCGAATTTGTCACTTCCTGCCATTTCTTAGCTACAAAATCCTGAACAGCCATACCTCCACCGATCGCACCTTTCAGATGTGACCAATCAACTTCTTTCACATTAGGTTGATTCAATAAGCCATTGAAAAGGGTATTTACACCGGTAAATAATGTAAATGGATGATTCTTCAACTCTTTGATGAAGCCAGGCATATCTCTTGGGTTAGTGATCAGTACGTTTTTAGCACCTATGTGCATCATAAATGTACCGTTCACATTGAGTGCAAAAATATGATACAATGGTATGGCTGTGATCATGATTTCAGTCTGACCTGCTTTCAAAAAAGGCTTGAACCATTCATTGATGATCAGGGTATGCGCAACTACGTTATCATGAGAAAGAGTGGCACCCTTAGAAACTCCCGTAGTGCCTCCTGTATATTGAAGGAATGCGGTGTCAGATCCTTCCAGATCTACCTTAGTGAATTTCATTCTAGAACCCGCTTTCATTACCTCTTTGAACTTAATGGCCTGAGTTATATTGAATGAAGGCACCATTTTCTTGATGTATTTTACTACAAAGTTTACAATAGAACCTTTCAAGCCACCTAGCATATCACCCAATTCGGTAACAATGATATGCTCTACACTAATATTCTTGAGAGCTTCTTCTAAACTGTGTGCAAAGTTAGCAACGATGACAACCGCTTTTACTTCCGCATCACTGAATTGATGCTCCATTTCTCTGTGAGTATAAAGCGGATTAGTATTCACCACAATACACCCGGCTTTCAAGGCTCCAATCAATACAATAGGATATTGAAGACAGTTAGGCATTTGTATCGCTATCCTATCTCCTTTTTTCATACCTAGCTTATTCTGCAAATAAGCCGCGAAAAAGTCAGATTGTTTATCGACCTCATGATAGGTTAATGCCTTCCCCATGTTTTCAAATGCTTCTTTCGAACCAAAAGATTTGAAAGCATCGTCAAGTAATTTGACAAGGTTATTCGGTCGCGATTCAGAAATATTGGCAGGAACGCCTTGTGGGTATTTATCGATCCAAGTGTGGTTACTCATTTCAATTTAAGGTTTGGCAAACCTCAAATATAAAAGAAAAGGCTTCGCAAACGATTCCAAGAAGATATTTTCATGTACCTATTCTGAGCCTCTCAGGTATTCATTAATGATCTTCCTTGTCTCAGGATCAGAAGGGACGGTGGCAAAAACATCTATGATATTAAACGCTTTATCGATCAAAAAATACCGAGGTATGGTGATCACCTTATAATCATCTAGATCTAATCTATTGATCAGGTATTCCTTATCCCTTGGCAAATCATTTTTAACTAAGTAATTCTGCCATCGCTCTACATCGGTATCTATTGATATTGGAACAAATGAAATAGGTTGATCCTTGTAGTCTTCTTTCAGCTTTTCAAAAGCTGGTAACTCATCTATGCAGGGTCCACACCAAGTTGCCCATAGGTCTACATAGATCAACTCTCCCTTATATTCAGACAAAGCTTTTTCTTCACCCAAGGCATTAGTGAAAACAATGTCCATTGCAGATTGACCTGACTTCAAAACTGAATATTGATCGAGTTTCTCCTTCACCATTTCCTTGTACTCGATTGAATGATCTCCTTGTAAATAGTTATCTGCTATCGCTTCAATTCTTTTGATTAAACCTTCCGATTCAATTTGTGAGACAAATGCACCGATCTCATCATACTCCTTCATAAATGGAGTCATTAAAAGGTGATCGAATATTCCAGATGACTGTAGCTGAGGGTTGACCAAGTCAAGTAGCATGCCTCTGAAGTTCGGATGCTTCATGTGGTTATCTTGCATCAAACCTGCACTCATTTCATTCAGTTCATCTTTTACAGACACCAGCACTTGTTCTTTTTGATCTTCAGTATACTCCCAATAACCTTTGAATGAACCATAAATTGGCATAGACAAGATCGTATTGATCTTATCTAGTTGAAGTCTCGTTTGCTCAAGATCGATGAACTCATCAGGTGGATTCTCTAAGTTCAAAAGTAATTCTTGTCGAATAGCAGTAATCGAATCTGCAAGATCGAAAGTTTGTTGAATCTCTGGTGATTTCAGAAAAGAGCCACCTGATAAGTAGGAACCACTTTTTGGAAATGCCACACCGCATAGGTATTCTTGAATGGCTGCATGATCACCTGAAAAAATGGACTGATCAGGGTCACGATAATCAATTTCCAATTCTAGTTCATCACCTGGTGTGAGGTATAATTTGTTTCTCCCCAATAAATAATAGGTCGCTTCCTCTAGTTCAAAGCTTATGTAGAATTCATCATTTTCATTGGTTTCGATAAGGACATTATTCCCTAACCCGAAATCCGATTTGAGACTCTCATCGATCAATATTTTTGAAGCATTACCCCAGTTGATCAGCTTTCCGGATAATTTAACTTTGTTAGTGCCACTTTTATCAGCACAACCAATGATGAAGGCGATCAGAAAAAGAACTGAGAGAAATTTTTTCATCTTTCACTAAAATGGTGAAGTTACAAAAGTCCTTAAATGAAAAAACCCACATTTCTGTAGGTTTGATCAATCACTAACCAAATAGTCTTAACACTCCATCAAGTAAAAGATGCCGTCTGCTACCTGCAGAAATTCTAGACATTGCGTCTTAACTCAAGCATCTTATTTTGTCTATATACTAAGATCTAAAACCTAGTATCAAGGAAAAGCTGTAGGAGAAGGATTACTCGTACCCGCTGGCACGCGCTCTTCCCCTTGTGAACTTTCGCTACGCTTCGGCTTCGAACCGTTCGAATCTACGAGGCTCACTGCGTCATTGGGCTGTAGGAGAAGGATTCGAACCTCCACGGAGCAGTTAGTCCTGATTGGTCAGGATTTATCCAGAATCTCCACCCTCGAGAAAGGAGGGCACGGCTGCCTGTTTCGTCACCCTACAGTATTTAAATTCAAGAAATACTAATTATTCCGTTTGAATATGATTCAAATGTAAACGAAACAGCTCTATTATTAAAATATCATTAACCTAATGATATATTCTTTACAGTATATTTAATTAATTAGCACTATAATTACAATTTTAATATTTAACCCTAATATAAATGGCTGAAAATTACGAAATCGATAATGTGGATATTCAAATCCTTTCTCAGCTTCAAAATAATGCGAAAAAGCCTTATACAGAAGTAGCTAAACAAGCGCATGTATCCAGCGGAACTGTGCATGTTCGAATGAACAAACTTGAGAAAATGGGAGTGGTAGCCGGTGCTTCCCTAGACCTAAACTTGAATAAGCTTGGCTATACAGTAAGTAGTTTTCTAGGTGTATTCTTGGCAAAAAGCTCATTATATGATCAAGTAGCGAATCAATTGAAGACTATCCGAGAAATCACATCTATTCACTACACTACAGGCAACTACAGCATGTTCGTAAGGGTTTATGCCAAAAACACCGATCACCTTAAGGATATTTTGCACGACAAGATCCAGAAAGTCTCAGGAATAGAGAGAACAGAAACCTTTGTCATTTTAGAGGAAACACTTAGCCGTAGTATTCAGTTAATTTATTGAATTACTCATTGTATAGGCTATTTCTATAAAGTATTGCGAAAATTCCTTACAATGAAACCTTTACTCCGAGTAATAGGTTGTAAATTTGCGGTGAAAATCAATCCAAACAAGATTGTATGAGTGACGATAATCAAATCCTGGAAGAGTTTACCTCCAAAGAGTACGAATTTGGATGGTCAGTTGACTTTGAAGCAGACGAGGCTCCGAAGGGTTTAAACGAAGATATTGTAAGATTTATTTCTGCTAAGAAAGAAGAACCAGAGTGGTTACTAGAGTGGCGACTGAAGGCGTTCCGTGCTTGGCTAAAAATGAAAGAGCCAGAATGGCCTAATGTAGACTACCCTCCGATTGACTATCAGGACATTAAATATTATTCTGCTCCAAAAAAGAATTCTAAACCAAAATCATTAGATGAGATCGACCCAGAGTTGTTGGCCACTTTTGAGAGATTAGGAATTTCATTAACTGAGCAGAAAAGATTAACTGGTGTTGCGGTTGATGCTGTCATAGACTCAGTGTCAGTTGCCACTACTTTCAAAGAAACCTTGTCCGAATTAGGTATTATCTTCTGCTCTTTTTCAGAAGCAGTTCATAACCACCCAGAATTGATCAAAAAGCATATGGGTTCTGTTGTGCCTCAA
>CBFIDS010000062.1:0-34406 GCA_965661435.1 Roseivirga sp. | reverse complement strand
TTTTATAGTAAGTGATCTGAACAATTCTCGATTAAGGCATCACAATCGGTCGGTTTTAAGGGCCGTAATGGGCAAAGCGCAGCCTATTATACTTACCATTTTATCTACTTGCTTTGGCTTAATACCTTTTTTAATGGAAGGTGAGTCCGAATACTTCTGGTTTGCTATAGCGATTGGAACCATAGGAGGGTTGGTTTTTTCTACCGTAGCTGTTTTCCTTTGCTTGCCAGTGTTTTTGGGTAGAAGGGATCAAGTGAAAGGCCGTTAATCTAAAAGGGTTAGGCTTTTTTAAATAACGAAAAAATTAGTTATTCTTGATAAAATCAATTCCTATGATACGCCAAATAAAGATCTACTTGATACCTCTAGCTATTCTCTTGAGCTCATGTGGAGGAGGTGAATTATCTGACAAAGATGCAGATAGAGCTAAGTTAGACGAGTTCAGGTCCTATCCCATAAATATGGAGGCACCTAAAAGAAAGTTCAGTGACATGATCAGTCAATTGAGAATAGTTGGGATGGAGGAAACTGAAGCATCCCTTTTAGGCATTCTATACAATGTAATGGTCACCAAAGACAAGATCTTGGTTCCAGGTTCAGAAGGTAAAATAATTAGATATTTCAGCCTCGATGGAAATTATTTAGGCCAACTGAATAGGGCAGGTGAAGGCCCGGAAGAATATAAAAGCTTGAGAAGCTTTTGGCTAGCCAATGAATCGATTCATTTATACGACAATCAGAATAAAGCGATCAAGTCTTATAGCCTAGATGGGGAGTTTTTAGATAGTAGAGAACTGCCTTACCCCGCTGAGCATATATACCCGACAGAAAATGGGTTTTGGCTTGATATGGGTTATCGCTTTCGTCAAGGGCAATTGGATTCCTCAAACTATAGGATCATTCACCTCTCCGAGTCCTTGGAAGAACCTGAATTTTTTGCCCCTTTTACAGAAGCACTAGGTTTTCCCATCACTACTAATATCAATAGTTTCAGAATGGTAGATGGACTGCTGTCATACAAGCAGACTCTGAGCGATACAATTTTTCAGGTTCAGAGAGATACAGTGAAGCCATGGATAAAATTCGATTTTGGAGACGATCTTCTTTGGGCGGATGATGAGATGAGGACGAATGGGCAAAAGGCAATGGCAGCTATCAATGAGGCAGGAAAGGTTTGGGTTATGAATAGTTGGGTAGGTGGCGGTAAGATCTATTTCAATTTCAATACCTCATTTCAAGATTTCAAGCAGATGATGCTAGATCGACATTCAGGTGATCAGATTGAAATAGATGTGAGTAAATCTACTGAAGAAGACTATACGCTAATGTGGAATGGTTGGGTCAATGAGAACGAAATGCTGATCGCGATCAATTCTTTGGATTTGGCTCAATTGTTAGGAGAGTTAGACTCCTCTCAGTATGCCTTCAATGAGGGTAGCACTTTAGAAGAAATAGAGTCTTCTGAAAACCCAGCTTTGATGTGGGTGACATTTAAAGATGATTGAAATAACTAGGAGGCCATTTCTACAGGATTAGGCTCTTCTTCATCGGCCTCTGATTGCTTGCGGTTCTCTGTTTCAGACAAGTAAGCAATAATTCTTCTTCTGATCTCTGGCACTGAAAGGTTGCTGTCAATATAGCCGTTCCTTACCAAAGAGATCTGTCCTGTTTCTTCAGAAACGGACAAGATCAGCGTGTCAGTAGCCTCAGACATACCCATGGCTGCCCTGTGTCGCATGCCAAAATGAGCCGGAAGATCTCTCTCACTAACGGGAAGGATGCATCTTGCCGCTAATATTTTGCCTTGGTAGATGATAATGGCCCCATCGTGAAGCGGACTGTATTTATTGAAAATAGAGATCAATAATCGTTTGGACAAGGTAGCATCCAAACGGTCTCCACTATCAGCATAGAATTTAAGCTCTGAATTTCTTGTAAAGACCATCAATGCTCCGGTATTGGTTGAAGACAAATTCTTTGTAGCTTCGATAATAGGAGTGAGGTTGAAATTCTCTTTTGCCTCTTTCTTTTTCCAGATCATAATGGATTGTAGCAGGCCATCTTTCCTAAATGTGGTTTTGCCCAAAACGATCAAGAATTTTCTAATTTCTTGTGAGAAGATGATGATGGCAGCCAAAACACCAACTCCCATAAACTGCCCTAGAATACCGGTCAAGAGTTCCATTTCAGCAGCTCTAACCACTAAGTAGAAAAGATACAGCACTAGGAAACCAATCAGTACTCTTACGGCAACACTTCCCTTTAGAAGCTTATATACTTGATAAAGCAATAGACTGACAAGGAGTATATCGAGGATGTCGATCCACCTGATCTCTAAGAATCCTATGCTAATAGCGAATATCACTTAGTCAGTTTTTGATTTAGTTTTACAGCCTCTACAGCTTCTTTTACATCGTGAACCCTTAATATACTAGCTCCTTTTTGTAATGCGACCATATGAAGCGCAGTAGTTCCATTTAAAGCTTCATTGGGTTCTATTTCTAGCGTTTTATAGATCATGGATTTTCTGGAAATTCCAGCCAAGATCGGGCAGCCAATTCTTAAAAGATAATCTAAATTCTGAAGTAATTCATAATTCTGATCGATACTCTTGGCAAATCCGAATCCAGGGTCAATGATTACATCCGATACTCCAAGGGCCTTTAATTCATCGTATTTTTGATTGAGCTCTTTCGAAATATCAATCAATAGGTTGGAATATTGATTGAGTGACTTCATGGTTTGAGGCGTACCTCTCATATGCATTAAAATATAAGGCACTTTGAGATCTGCAACAGTAGCGAACATCAAATCGTCTAAATTACCGCCAGATACATCGTTGATGATATGAGCCCCATGATCTATTGCTGCTTTGGCTACCTCAGCTCTAAAAGTATCCACTGAAAAAATCATTTCTGGGAACGACTTCTGAAGTAAATCTAAAGCCTTAGTTACCCTCTTTAGCTCTTCTTCGACAGATACTTCATCCGCTCCTGGCCTGGTAGAATAACCTCCAATATCAAGGATGTCTGCCCCCTCTTTTACCATCTGTTCTGCCTTTTGCAGAAGGGCAGAATCTTGACTTACCCTACTTTCAGCATAGAAAGAATCGGGTGTCACATTTAAAATGCCCATCACCTTTGGGGTCTCTAGAGACAGGAGATTTCCATTGATATTCAATGTGGATTTAAGCCCAAATAACTTATCTTTCGTTTTCAAGAATTCTATCGACTTTAAATTACGTGCACCTTGGAGGAGAAAACTGTAGGCGAATATAAAGAAGTTATAAAGGCCTGTAAAGACATATTTTTGAAGAAGACGCAAGACTATGGTACAGCTTGGAGAATCTTAAGGTTATCTTCTATTACAGATCAGATTTTTATCAAAGCGCAGCGCATTAGATCTATTCAAACCAAAGGTGAACAAAAAGTAGACGATGACATTTCAGGGGAGTTTATTGGCATTATCAATTATTGCGTTATTGCACTCATTCAAATGAACCTAACTGAGGATGACGCCATGGAAATGGATGTTGATACGCTTGAGCCTTTGTACGATAAGCATGTTCAAGAAACCATTGATCTTCTTTTGAATAAGAATCACGACTACGGTGAAGCTTGGAGAGATATGCGAGTAAGTTCTATAACAGATATTATTCTGATGAAATTGTTGCGCGTCAAGCAGATAGAAGATAATCAGGGAAAAACGATCATCTCAGAAGGAATTGATGCCAACTATATGGATATGATCAATTATGCGGTATTCTGCATGATCTTAATGAAAGACTAAAAAAGATGAAAATTTTAAATTCTGTTGCCAGATACCTCGTAGGTGGTCTGTTTATTTTTTCAGGATTGATCAAAGTGAATGATCCGGTAGGAACTCAGATCAAGCTGGAGGAATACTTCACTGTTTTTGCGGTAGATATTGCGCCCTTTTTTGACTCATTAAAGCCTTTGGCCTTATTTTTCTCAATTCTTCTTTCAACCCTAGAAGTGGTATTGGGAATTGCTATTTTGATCAAGTACCGTGAGAAGTTGGTGACTTCACTGCTTTTAAGCATGATCGTCTTTTTTACCTTCCTAACCTTCTACAGCGCCTATTTTAATAAAGTGACCGATTGTGGTTGTTTTGGAGATGCGATCAAACTTACCCCATGGCAATCGTTCATCAAAGACATTGTATTGCTGGTCATGATCGTTGTACTCTTTATCGATCGGAAGAAGAATGATTATCCGAAGCCAAAAATCAGCAAACACATTGCAGTAGCAGTTTCAACCACTTTCTGTCTTGTGGTCGCTTTTTTAGCCATTAATCATCTGCCATATGTAGATTTTAGAGCCTACAAAGAAGGAACTGTAATTCCTGAAGATATGATGCCACCTGCAGATGATCCCTCTGTGGTACCAAAGATCACTAATTATGCATTTTGGGGTGATGAAAGTGACTTCACCATGGAATCCTTGACGGGTAAAAAGCTACTCGTTATTGTTCATGATGTCGAACATACTGAAATGGATGCTTACCCAATGTTGAATAGTCTGATCAGGTCTGTTGAAAACCAAGTGGGAGTGGCTGCAATTACTGCTTCTTCTGGCCCTGAATTCGAATCTCTAAGACACGATGTTCAACTGGCCGTTCCATATTACTATTCAGATAAGACATTACTAAAGACGATGATCCGTTCGAATCCAGGTATTGTTCTACTTCAAGATGGAGTTGTGATGAAGAAATGGCATTACAATGATATTCCCGATGCCTCAGAATTGCTCAAAGAGCTTTATTAATGCAGGTGACTAAGATCTTCTTAGTAGGGCTTCCGGGTTCTGGTAAATCCACCTTAGGCAAAGAGTTGGCTGATAAACTCAGTTTCGAATTTGTTGATCTTGACGAGCAGATCGTTTCCGTCATAGGGATGAGCATTCCCGAATATTTCAAATTTCAAGGGGAGGTTAATTTTAGAATGCGTGAACATGAAGCATTAGTGGAAGTGTGTTCCTCTAAAGATCAATTCGTAATGGCCACCGGTGGAGGTGCTCCATGTTTCCATTTTAATATGGATCTTATGACTAAGCAGGGAAGTGTCATCTACTTGGATGTAAGCCCAGGAGATCTTGCTTTGAGAATTCTTGAAGATGGAGTTGAGAAAAGGCCAAAGTTTTCAAGCTATGACCAACAAGACCTAATTCAAGAGATCAGAGAACTCAAATCGAAACGAGAGCAATTCTATAATCAGGCTCAAATAAAAATTCGAGATAACCGTATCAGTGTAGATAAGATCATCTCGAATTTAGAATCCTCTTTTTAGAAATTTAACCCAAGGGTCAAACTGGCTTTAGTAAGCTGGTTTTCAATGTTAGCGGTTGGACCCGTTCCATCTACAAACGTATATGACGTAAAGGAATCACTGAAGGTGGTTTGAGACAGTGTAAGGTCAACAAAGTAGGCGCCTACATTTAATCCTATTCCTCCTGAAATTGTCTCTCGTGATCGATCTAATTCGTCAAAGCTGTCTTGGTAAGGATCGCCTATTGAGGCATAGCCCAATCTAAACCTGAATGCACTAAATCGATATTCGCCGCCTATGCGAATATTAGTGGCCGCCTGATAGATGTTTTCAATGGTGCTATTATCACTCTCTGAATTAAAATCTAGCGAAGAAACGTGTGCATTACCATAATTCTGTCTTTCAATATCAGCAGTTATAAAACCATTCTTACCTAAGAAGAAGACAACGCCAAAGTTAAATTTCATGGGCGTTCTAATGGTATAATCTGAAATGAATATTCCAGAATCAGTAACGAGGTCATTCAGCACTGTATCTTCTTGTATCAGTCTGTTTCCATTGTCATCTCTGAAGTTCGAAACATCATATCCGTTATAGGAAGTGCGGTAAAAATTATCACCCTCCTCATTGAAGCTGTACCAGGTTGGAGTTGTTAATGATGCCCCTAATCGGACAAAATTGGTCGGTCTGAATATGAAGCCTAGGTTCATATTAACACCAGTTCCGTTTACATCCAATCTTTCATCAATTCTAAACCTAGATAAGGCAGGATCGTCAAAATCTTCTATATAAGTTCGGTCATATGAATAATCTGAATTGGTGATTCCGATTCCTGCGCCTAGATATAACTTATCCTCAAAATTCCCTCCAAAGGAAATGTTGAATTGATCCGTGGTTCCCCTTCTGATGATTTGCTCATTTTGAACAGGAAAACCTTCTACAAAAGAAACATAGATATCTTCAGCTCCAGGGACCGGGTTGATCAGAAAGTGATCATAGCCTGTTCTCTCAATACCTCCCAATTCTTCTGGGAAGAAGCCATCTGCTCTGTTAAGCATAGCGTCAATAATTGAACTATTCCCGTTAAAGCCTGAATAGTTCAATGACTGTCTATAATCAGCCATTCTGTTATAGGTGAATCCTAAAGTACCACCTCTCCAACTACCAGGTTCAAGGTCGCCTTTCATGAAATTAATCGCTAAACCAAAGTTAGCCACCTGAAACCTAGTGTCTTCGTTTCTTACAGAATTGTCTAAAAAGTCTGTTTTGAACTGTTTGAAGTCCAGACTCGGGGTTAAAACTAGTTGAGATCTATTATACATGCCAAGACCTGCGGGGTTGAGTATCGCTGAACTTAAGTCGCCACCCAGTACAGACCCAGCCCCACCTAGTGCCTGATATCTTGCGGTACCAAAAGGATTGGTCTGTGTTAATCTCAAAACATCTTGGTAGTATCCGAACGAACCCGGGGCTATTTGCGCTTTGAGCGGATTGAACAGGCAAACCACTGCCAGACCAACCCCAATAAGTTGATAAATTCGTTTCATATTTTAAGCTTTTGAATTATTAGTTACCTCTACCGCCTCTGCCACCAGAACTTGATGAAGAGCTACCTCTTGAAGACCCTCCTGAAGAACGACTACTGCTAGAGCTAGATCTTGAGCTGCTTCTCCCAACACTGCCACTAGAAGATCTGCTAGAGCTAGATCTATTAAAGGTACTCGAAGAGCTTCTAGAGCTATTCCCTCTAAAAGGGTTAACGCTTCTTGTATTGGAGGAATTACTTCTATTTAGTATGCTTGATCTACTTGAAGAAGTTGATCTGCTGAATGAAACTCCTCTATTCGAATTTCGCGTAATATCGGCAATCGAAAGATTGTTTGATCTAGAACTCCTGCTGGATCGAGCATTTGCATCCCTTTGAATAGACGAGAACCTAAAGCTTGAAGTGCTTCTTGAATTCCTAGTACTTCGGTTATCGAACCTGTAAGCATCAGTGCTTACTCTTCTAGAACTTCTTGCTATTGCCTCATCCACACTAGATCTGCTCGATCTCGTAGTATTACTTGGTCTAACAGAAGTATTTGATACTCTTCCACTTGATATGGTAGAACCAGTGATTCTTCTCGAAGAGCCATTTGAGGCTACAGACGATCGGGTTCTGCTTGTGCCGTTGGTGGCATCTGATCTCACACTTGAAATTGATGTAGATCGAAGTCTACCTCCACGAGTTACATCTCTTCTGTTATTTGAGAAGTTACGGTTGTCAACAAAGATCAAATTATTGTTGAACCATCTATTGTTTCTTCTCCAATTCCAGCTGGTTGCACCCCAGCCCCAGTTAGGCCCCCAGCCGAATCCACTGTAGCCCCAACCTAATCCTACATTGAAAAAAGGATCATAATTCCAGAAAGGGTCCCAAGCAAATCTTCTATTATACCTCCAGAATGGATCATTCCACCTGTTGCCGAAGAAAATTGAAGTTTGGAAAGGGTTATAAAAACCTCCGAAACCAAGTCCTACATTAAAATTGTAATTAATATTTCTGTTTCTCGATATTGGATCATTAAAGTTTGAATTCGAGGCAGAAGCATAGGTTTCCATGGCATTCAGGTTTCCTAAATAATATTGTTCATACCAAGCTCTTCTGAAACTGAAGTCATTTCTTATCAGTCGATCGAAAGAAACGGCATCCATATCTTCCCAATCGATCGGTAGATCATAGTTCTTCAATAACTCATCATTATAATCGGCCACGAAATCATTGTAGTTAAGCTCAGCTGCTTTAGAAACCCTTGGATCTTGTTCCTCGAAATAAACTACCTCTGAAGGTTGACCATTGTTATACTTATCAATTACCTGCGCCTCTACCAAATCAGTAGATCTGTTTTGCAATGTAACTACGTTTTCACCTAATTCTTGATCATCACTTGGTTCAAGGACCACCGTTTTAGGTTGGGCTCTATCTGCCGATGTGAAGTACACATCGTCATATTCTCCCTGCTGGATGGGTAGTGAAGCACATCCGGCAAACAATACAAGTGCTGTTAAGGTCGATGCAATCTTGAAGTAATTGGAGTTTTTCATGGTTATCCTTTCTTGTTTAAACTTAACGTTTCATTTTCGTATTTGGTCGATAGAATACCCGAAAATTCTATATTTGCGGGATAATTTCCGCTTATAATTGAGCAAGTATCATACCAAAGATAACAAATGAGTAAAGGGTTACCGAAAAGAAGTGAAGACTATTCCTTATGGTATAATGAATTAGTGAAAAGGGCTGATCTGGCTGAAAATTCACCAGTAAGAGGTTGTATGGTCATAAAACCGTATGGATTCAGTATTTGGGAGAAGATGCAAGCAGAGATCGACAGGATGTTCAAAGAAACGGGTCATTCTAATGCTTATTTCCCTTTATTCATTCCAAAGTCTTATTTAAGTAAAGAGGCCGACCATGTGGATGGCTTTGCCAAGGAATGTGCTGTAGTTACTCATTATCGCCTGAAAAACGATGAAAATGGTAATGGAGTAGTAGTTGATCCAGAAGCTAAATTGGAGGAAGAGCTTATTGTAAGACCTACTTCGGAAACCGTTATCTGGAATACTTATAAGAATTGGATCCAGTCTTATAGAGACTTACCATTATTGGTTAACCAGTGGGCCAATGTTGTTCGATGGGAGATGCGTACCAGGTTGTTCTTAAGAACATCAGAGTTTCTTTGGCAAGAAGGCCATACGGCACACGCTACTAAAAAGGAAGCTATAGATGAGTCGGTGCAGATGATGAATGTATATGCTCAGTTTGCAGAAGAGTTTATGGCTGTGCCAGTGGTAAAAGGAATTAAATCTGAAGCGGAGCGTTTTGCTGGAGCCATTGAAACCTACTGTATAGAAGCATTGATGCAAGATGGAAAGGCACTTCAAGCTGGAACTTCTCACTTCTTGGGTCAGAATTTTGCCAAGGCATTCGATGTGAAGTTTGCTACAAAGGAAGGTGGTCTTGAATACGTTTGGGGAACTTCTTGGGGAGTGAGTACTCGATTGGTAGGAGCGCTTATCATGGCTCATTCAGACGACCAAGGATTGGTGCTTCCACCTAAATTGGCTCCAATTCAGGTGGTCATTGTGCCTATATATAAAGGAGAGGAGCAACTTGAGCAGGTCAGAGAAAAGATCGAACCCATTCAGAAATCGCTAAGAGCGAAGGGTATCTCAGTCAGATTCGATGATCGAGATAGCTTTAAGCCTGGCTATAAATTCGCAGAATGGGAGTTGAAAGGTGTTCCCGTTCGTTTTGCGATTGGGCCAAGAGATCTTGAAAACAATACATTAGAAATTGCGAGGAGAGATACAGGGGCAAAGGAATCCTTTGATCTATCGAATGATATTGTCGCTAAAGTTGAGGAGCTCTTAGAAGATATTCAGAATAACATTTATCAGAAGGCATTTGACTTTAGAAAGACTCATACCACTGAAGTCAATTCGTATGATGAATTCAAAGAGATCCTAGAGACGAAAGGTGGATTTGTATCTGCTCACTGGGATGGGACTACAGAAACAGAAGAGAAGATCAAAGAAGAAACAAAAGCTACTATTAGATGTATTCCTTTAGATAGAAAAGAAGAAGGCGGAGAATGTATCTATTCTGGAAAACCTTCTCAAGGAAGGGTGCTATTTGCTAAGGCTTATTGATATTCCAAATCAAATTATCAGTATATTGGAGAGTATAAAAAATCAACTATGGGCGATTGGCTCTCCATTATTTTTCTCGTGATCGTAGGTCTTATTCTAATCTATTTAGAACTACTTTTTGTGCCTGGAACCACTGTTCTAGGATTGGTAGGACTAGTGCTTTGTGGCATTGGTATTTATATGACTTACGAGAGACATGGTATTGCAGCAGGTAATTGGTTGCTCGCTGGTTCAAGTATTGTCACCGTAGGAGCACTGGTCTATAGCTTTAGGGCAAAGTCTTGGGATAAATTTTCTTTGAAAACCACCAATAAGGGCAAGTTCAATGATGATTATTTCAATGATCTTCAGATCGAAATGAGAGGAATAGCTACCTCCGATTTAAAACCGATCGGCAAAGCAGAATTCAATAATAAGACATATGAAGTTCGCTCCAGAGGAGAACATGTTTCATCTGGTTCGAATGTTAAGATCGCCAAAATAACTGGCACTAAAATAATTGTAGAAACAATAACCACTAGTTAATGCAAGATTATACCATACTCATTGCCGTCATAGGCGGAATAGTACTTCTATTTGTATTCCTTTACTTTGTTCCGGTCAATCTCTGGATCACAGCACAGTTCTCGAAGGTCCGTGTTGGTCTATTAGAATTGGTCTTCATGCGAATCAGGAAAGTGCCACCACGTATTGTGGTAGATGCCATGATCACCGCAACCAAGGCAGGTTTGGAAGTAACCACTTCTGATCTAGAGACGCACTATTTGGCTGGAGGTAATGTCCCCTCCGTTATCAAAGCTTTGATCTCAGCTGATAAAGCCAATATTGATCTGACCTTCAAGCAAGCTACAGCAATCGACTTGGCAGGTAGAGATGTGTTTGAAGCGGTTCAGATCTCTGTAAATCCTAAGGTGATCACTACACCAAAAGTTGCCGCTGTAGCTGCTGATGGTATTCAGTTGATCGCTATTGCCAGAGTAACAGTAAGGGCAAACATTAGACAGTTAGTTGGTGGTGCAGGAGAAGATACCATCTTGGCCAGGGTAGGTGAAGGAATCGTAACCTCTATCGGTTCTGCAAGCACTCATAAAGCAGTACTTGAGAATCCTGATAAGATCTCCAAACTCGTTCTTCAACGAGGGCTCGATGCGGGTACAGCTTTTGAAATCCTTTCCATTGACATTGCAGATGTTGACGTTGGGGCAAATATTGGGGCTCAATTACAAACAGATCAGGCACAAGCTGACTTAAAAGTAGCAGAAGCTAAAGCTGAAGAAAGAAGAGCAATGGCTGTTGCCAACGAACAAGAGATGAAAGCCAAATCTCAAGAAGCAAGAGCTAAAGTGATTGAAGCTGAAGCAGAAATTCCAATGGCTATTGCTGAAGCATTTAGGTCAGGAAATTTAGGTGTCATGGATTACTACAAGTTAGAGAACATCCAAGCGGATACTGACATGAGAGAATCAATAGCGAGTCCTGAGCAAAAATCTGCCCGTAAAAAGGGTGGTGATAAGAAATAAGTAAAAGAAACTGGGATCAAAGCCCTGATGGAAACATTAGGGCTTTTTATTTTAAGTCAAAGTACTCTAAACGACCTTCTTTTGAGGCCAAGAAATCAGAGCCTGATTGAATGACTTCAGTGTAAACTGGAGGTAAAATGTCATTGCCATTTTTGTCAATCACACCTTTCAACCCGTCTCTTTCAACAAGGAAGTAGCCTTCTAGAAGCGGCTCAATACTTGAGTAAGAAGGGTTTTTAATGATCCGCCCTTCAACGCTAGCAAGGCCCAGTTCAATACCTTTCTGTATGAGTAAATGATCGGTTTTTCTAGTGATTTTACTGTATTCTAAGCTTAATATTACTCTACCCTGATTATTGATTAGTCCATAATTCTGTCCTTGTCTGACAACAGCCAAGTCATTTTCAAAGGGTTGAACTTCATCATAGTTAGGTTGAATGATGATCTGGTCAGCTTCATTGACAAAACCCCATTTACCGAGAAGTTTCACTCCAAATAATCCTTCTGAATGACTGGTCACTTCTTCGTATCTATTGGCAACTGCAAGTCGGCCGTCATTATTTAAGTAGCCCCATTGGTCATTGATCTTTACAGGCATATAGCCATTTTTGGCAGGTTCAATTTTTTGAAGATCTAAGTCTAATTCTATGTCAAATGCATCTCTTGGCCTGAAAAGGAACCTTCTTTCTTCTCTTTGTAGAAATAAAAGTTCTTCTGATATGGCCCTTACAGAATCATACTGATGATCTAGTAAAGTATCACCTTTAAAAGAAATTATTAACTCTAAGCTGTCGGAGGCGTATGAAATGGCAGAACCATAATAATCAAAGTCCTGCTTAGTTCTGAGCACCACATTCCCATAGAAATCTGTAAGACCTTTATTTGTCCCTTGTTTATATGCCACATGATTTTCAAGAATAGCTAATGAATCGTAATAAGGGGTTAAGGCCCAATTACCTTTTTGATTGACAATACCTTGCTTGCCACCATAAAAGGCAATTGCTCTATCCTTTGTGAAGTGAGAAATACTATCAAATAGAATAGGACCGATAGTTGAACCATCCTCTGAGATCAGGCCAAGTTTGTTGTTTTGTTGAACTTCGAAAAGACCATCTGCTCTTTTTTTAAACCTTTGATAATTCGAAAGACTCAACTGGTCTCCATCTAAAGAATAAACTGCCCAAGGATGGTATTTAGTTTCACTACGTTTAGCAAAGATCAAATGATCATAAAGCTTCACCTCATCGAATGAAAACCTAAAAATAGCGTCTCCTTGACTATCATAGACTTTATACCGTTTTGAGGCAGATTCTTGGGTAATGAATATGTCGCTTCGGTTTTCTATCAGTTTTTCATTCGATAGAAAGAGCTTAGTTTCTAATTGCTGATTTAGAACTGCAGCTTTATTTCCTGCGTTAGAAATGAAATTATGCTCTAAGAAACAGAGTTCATCATAATAATGAGTCGAGCTATAGTTGTCTTTTTTAAAGTAATCCCATTGCTTATAGGGAGTAAGTTTGGCCCGGTCAGATGTTATTTCGATTTCCTTGAATAGTGGGGGGACAACCAACTCAAGATCTGAACTCAGAATACCTAAATGATTGTATTGACTGATCTGATAATACCGATCGCTGATGGGGTTTATTTGGTCATAACTGAAGTCGGTTAGCACTTCTCCTGTTAGAGAATAAATAGCTTCTAAACCATTAAAATTGGTAACTGACAAGTGAGATTCAGATAGATCACGGACACTTTTAAATTTAAGGTTGATGATCACATTTCCTTTTTCATCAAGGAATCCTTGCTCATATCTGCTGCCATTTTTCTGTCCAGCAAATAGTCCAGCAGGATGATCTGTCAAAGAGCTAAATTCGAAAGGTATTCTTATCTTACCTCTAGAATCAATGAGGCCATATTTAGTTAATATTGAGTTGGTCTCTCTAATAGAAGCTATAAAATTCTCCTCATTAGTCGGTACTAATTGGTCAAAACGGTGAATGGTAATGTGCTTGCCTTTAAGATCTATAAGTGCCCATTTTTCATTCTGTATTGCTCCGACTGTTTCTCGTATAATGGAAAAACTGCCATCTGACCAGCCAATGGTTTCATATTGAGCAGGGATTACAATGGTATTGGTTGTTGTATTCCTCAGTCCAACTTTTCCTTTTTCTGAAAACGTTTCAAACTGATCAGCTGCTAAAGGCTGAAAAATTATAAAGCATAGGAAAAGAACAAAGGACCTAGCAAAATGCATTTCGCAAAACTAAGCTTATAGACATCAAAAAGTAAATGATAATTGATTATTGCTCTACTGAATCTTTTTCGAGATTGAAAAGATCATTCAATACATCTATTAAAGTTTCAGCTTCGCCACGTTGACAAGCTGCCTTTAATTGAAGAACTGGCAATTTCATGATCTTATTGGTAAAGCTTTTTGAGAATTTATTAGCAAAAACTTCAACCTCAGGACTTGCGTTTTTCAAATGCTTTTTAAGTTCATCTTTCCGGATTTCTTCGAGAGCATTCTTTAATTTCTGAATGGTAGGAGAAACTTCCATTTCTCTTGACCAATCCATAAACTCAACCATTGAATCTTCAACGATCTGCTCTACTTCAGGAATAGAATTAATTCTTTTTTGAACGGCCTGAGATGTTTTGTCCTGAATCTCGTCAATATTATAAAGACTCACTCCTGTAATGTTTTCAACATTGGGAGCAATAGACCTAGGAATAGACAAGTCTATGAAATATTTCAGGCCTTCGATCTCAATTCCTTTAAGGTCATCCTCATCTATGAAGTCGCCTACTGGAATACTTGAAATGATAATGTCGAAATCAGCTAGCGAATTTTTAATACTTTCAAACTCAGCAGTGGAGAAGTTACAGCTTAATGCTACTTCTTGAAGTTTATCTTTACCTCTATTGGTTAAACTAACTTTGGCTTGTGCACCTATTAAATTCTTCGCTAGATCTTCACCAATTTCTCCTAATCCTATCACTAGAACCCTAGGATCGATCAATCCTTCAGCTAATGTTTTTGTCAATTCAGCAGTAGCGTATGAAACACTTGCTGCGCCATCTCTAAAAGCAGTTTCCTGTACGACTCTCTTATTTGCGAAGAAGATCGTATGAAGTAATCTGTGTAAAAAAGGTCCTGCGGTATTCGCATCGGCACTGGCTTGATAGGCTCTTTTGATCTGGTTGATGATCTGAAGATCTCCTACCACTTGCGCTTCTAAACCTAATGCCACTCGGAACAAATATTTAGAAGCCTCTTGGGCATCCGTGATATGATTAAAGTATTCTAAATATTGAGAAGGGTTTTGAAGTCCTTTTTTTGTCGAGATAAATGAGATGATCCTTTTCGAAAGATCTTTAGTACTCGAATAATAGATCTCTGTTCTATTGCATGTTGAGAGAACTAATAAATCTTGAACTTCAGCAATTTGAGGGAACTCTAGAAGAAAGTCCTTAGCTACTAGGTCATCCACAGCCAACTGTTCCCTTATTTCTACTGGGGCCAGCTTGTATGATAAACTTAAAACTTTAAAACCTTCTTTCATTTTTAATTTCTTACCTCTCAAATACGAATGGCAAAAATAAACCCTACTATCTCTGGAAAAAAGTGATATTAATCACTCTTGCTTATTTAGAGACATTCTATATAATCCCATGTGTCATTTAAATGTTATGATATAAAGAATATTTTATATTAATTATATATAATAAACACACACAATACATGTCATTCAAAAAACTCCTGAGGCAACTGTTTAGTTTTAGTAAAACTGAAGCCAATGGAGTTTTAGTAATTTTTGCCCTTATCACTTTTTGTCTTTTATCCCCAGCTCTATATAAGTCATTTTTTGGCTCTCAATACGATCTTTATGAAAAGGATAGAGCAACCTTAGATAGTCTGGTTTCTAGTTTTAATAGTCAGCCAAAGATTAAAGAATCTGTTGATAACACCTTAAAGAAATTTGATCCAAATAAGTTCAATCAAGTTGAACTACAAACCTCCGGGTTGCCCCAGTTTCTTTCTCAAAGGATAGAGAAATATGTGAAAGCAGGAGGGTCATTTATAATTAAAGAAGATCTTAAAAAGATCTATGGTATGTCTGACTCTTTGTACGAAAAACTCGAAAGATATATTCTTTTGCCGGATCAGGTCAATGACATAAAATATGAAAAAGTTATTTCAACGGAAGTTAGAAAGGAAAAGGCTCTAGCTTTTACTAAGACTAATAGATTTAAAGGAGATGGTCTGTTGATCAATATTAACGAAGGAGATACATCCTCCTTTAAACAGCTTTATGGAATAGGTTCAAGTTATGCTAACCGGATTGTCAATTTTAGAAATGCGCTTGGAGGATTTCATTCTATTGAGCAACTGAGGGGGATGTACGGAATGACGGATAGTTTATTTTATCAAGTCAGGAGCTTTTTAACTATCTCTGATTCTGTAGAGCTAAAAGCCATAAGAATCAATATTGCTACATTCAAACAGCTTTTATCACATCCCTATATAAGTTATGAACTCACCCAAGAAATTTTGATTGCGAAAAGCAAATATGGTAAATTCAATGAACCGGACGATTTGAGTCGGTTGACTCGGCTTTCTACTGATTCCGCTTCCTTATTGTTGCCTTATTTAAGCTTTTAATGAAGAAAATACTTACTGCAAGTCAAACCCGAGAGGCTGACGCCTTCACCATTAAGAATGAGCCTATCACTTCCATTGATCTCATGGAAAGAGCCTCTCAAGTATTTGTTGATGAATTCCAAAAATTAAGAATAGATGCCGGCAATGTTCAGGTTGTATGTGGTGTTGGTAATAATGGTGGAGATGGTTTAGCCATTAGTAGATTGCTTATGGACAAGGGTATCAATGTTGAAGTCATCTTGCTGAAGTTTTCCAACAACCTATCTGAGGATTGTCAAATTAACTTGGATCGGATCACTGATAAAGTATCAGTTATTAAGCCAAGTCAATATGAAACAGGGGATACTCACCTAATTATCGATGCAATTTTTGGTTCAGGTTTAAATAGGCCTGTAGAAGGTGACCTTTGCGAAGTCATAGAAAAGATAAATACATCTTTTGCCCAAGTAGTTTCAGTTGATATTCCTTCGGGTTTGTTCACAGATGAATCTGGTTCAGAGGGGGCTATAATAAGAGCTGATCACACCATCACTTTTCAATGTCCAAAATTGAGTTTTCTATTGCCTGAATCTGGAATGTATGCAGGCCAATTTCATGTGGTAGACATTGGATTAAATAAGACATTTATTGAAAGTGCTGAAACAGGGCTCTTTTATCAATCCGACAATGTATACAGGTATTTGCATCAACGCGGTAAGTTTCAGCATAAAGGAGATTTTGGAAGGGTTTATGTGATTGCAGGGAGCTTGGGTAAAGTTGGTGCGGCTTATCTATGTGCTTCTGCAGTACTAAGATCTGGAGCAGGATTATTGACTGTTCATGTTCCAAAATGCGGAATGACACCGCTTCAATCAAGCCTTCCTGAAGCAATGCTGAGCCTAGATACTCATGAAGAAATCATTACATCAATCCCATTTGATCCTCAAACTGATGTTTACTGTTTAGGCCCAGGAATAGGGATAAATAATCAGACCGTAAAAGGATTCAGAGATTTCTTGGAGAAGAGACCTAAAAGACTGGTGATCGATGCAGATGGACTAAACATCATAAGTCGGAATAAAGAATTGTTTGACTTACTTCCTGAGCAAACTGTGATCACCCCGCATGTAGGTGAGTTTCATAGATTGTTTGGAAAGTGTAATGATGGAAAGGAAAGGATCAGGGTGGCACAGAATATAGCTGAGAAAAGAAATCTGATCATAGTTTTAAAAGGTGCGCATACCTCAATTGTTTTACCAAATAGGAAAGTTGTTTTCAATTGTACTGGAAATCCGGGAATGGCAACTGCAGGAAGTGGAGATGTCTTGGTGGGTATTATAGCGGGTTTTATAGCTCAAGGCCTAAGCTCAGCAAATGCAGCAGAGCTAGGCGTGTATATCCATGGTAAAGCAGGAGACTTGGCAAGAGATTATTTAGGAGAATGGTCATTGATGGCATCAGATTTGCTTGTTCACTTGCCTAAAGCAATTCGTAACGATTAGATTACTGGCTTTATTGAAAAAAATCTTAAATTTATCACAACCTTATTTTAAAATATAAGGTCTTACTACCAGATGAAGGTATTCAGCCTAAACATATCACCTTTAAAGTTAACGATGCTTGTAGTATTGTTTTTCAATGTGAATGTGGTTTTAGGCCAAACACAGGGGCTTTCTACCTCTAATTCATCAGGTCCTGATGAAAAGGTGAAAGTTGAAATTTTTCCTAATCCTACTTCCGAATTTTTAAATATTGACCTCACCAAGTTAGATCTTAAAAAGCCTCAGGTTGAGATTCGCAGTATTATAGGTACTATAATGAATGTTCAAGTGGAGGAAAATGGAAGAAAAAAATATAAAGTTGATGTTCAATCTTTCCCTAGAGGGTATTATCTAGTTCTAGTACGAGACGACCAATCGAAATTCCAACAAACCATTAGGTTTAGTAAGAAATAATAAAAGGGCTGAATTTCAGCCCTTCGTTATTTTAGAATTCTGCACTTCCAGGGGTTCTTGGAAACGGAATTACATCCCTAATATTTCCTAATCCCGTTACAAAGATCATAAGTCTTTCAAAACCCAGTCCAAATCCACTGTGAGGGACTGATCCATATCTTCTGGTGTCTAAGTACCAATCCATTTCCTCTTGTGGTACGTTCATTTCATCCATACGACTTGTCAAAACATCAAGTCTTTCTTCACGTTGAGAACCACCAACAATTTCTCCTATACCAGGGAATAAAATATCCATAGCAGAAACAGTATTTCCATCTTCATCCATACGCATGTAGAATGCTTTGATGTCTTTCGGGTAATTAGTAAGAATAACAGGTTTGTTAAAGTGCTTTTCAACTAAATACCTCTCATGTTCTGACTGCAGATCTGTTCCCCAGCCCTCTACGACATATTGAAATTTCTTCTTTTTATTAGGCTTTGAATTTCTGAGTATATCGATGGCTTCAGTATAGGTAACTCTTTCAAAGTCATTCTCTACAATGAACTTGAGTTTCTCGGTGAGAGACATTGGGCTTCTTTCATTGGCTGGCTTAGATTTTTCTTCTTCAAGGAGCCTATTCTCTAAAAAGGCCAAGTCATCTGAGCAATTGTTAAGAGCGTATCCACAAAGGTATTTTAGAAACTCTTCAGCCAGATCCATATTGTCTTGCAGATCGTAGAAAGCCATTTCCGGTTCTATCATCCAAAATTCTGCAAGGTGTCTTGTGGTGTTAGAGTTCTCTGCTCTGAAGGTTGGGCCAAAGGTGTAAATTTCACCTAGCGCCAAGGCCCCTAATTCTCCTTCAAGTTGCCCCGAAACAGTTAGATTAGTTTCTTTTCCGAAGAAGTCTTTCTCATAATCTACCCTTCCATCATCTTTCAATGGTGGATTGATTGGATCCAAGGTGGTAACTCTAAACATTTCCCCAGCCCCTTCAGCATCACTACCGGTGATAATAGGAGTGTGTAAATACTTAAATCCCTTATCGTTGAAGAACTGATGAACTGCAAAAGACATAGCATGTCTCATTCTCAGCACAGCTCCAAATGTGTTCGTTCGAGGTCTTAAGTGAGCGATCTCTCTTAAAAACTCAAAAGAATGCTTTTTTGGTTGAAGAGGGTATTTTTCAGGATCTGCAGTTCCAAGGATTTCAATTTGATCAGCATTAATTTCAACCGATTGGCCAGAGCCTTGTGACTCAACTAGTTTTCCTTTAACAGAGATGCTTGCCCCGGTGGTTACAGATTTTAGGATTTCATCTGATATCGTGTTAGGGTCAGCTACTACTTGAATGTTGTTGATCGTAGAACCATCGTTCAAGGCAATGAAATTGACATGCTTGTTACCTCTCTTTGTTCTAACCCATCCTTTGGCTAAAACATCTTGGTTTACTTTTTCTCCTATTAATAACTCGGAAATCTTGGTTCTTCTGATCTTCATAATTCAGATGGCTTAAACGAAAGGCAAAGCAATCATTTTTTAAGTTGATTAACAACTGATTCTTGTGTTTCTACATACAATTTATAAATAGATTTCTGCACAAAAATAGGTCCTTTTTTGTTTGAGAAGCTTCTTTTGAAAAAATTGCACGGTTTTTGTTAAAAAGTTTTAAGCATCCCTCGATTCTCACAGACTTTCCTTTAAATTTGATTTAAAGGTCAGTGAATAAATTCGAATGCAAAAGCTCAGTTTAAATCAAAGTTTATCACAAAAGCTATCTCCCCAGCAGATACAGTTTATCAAGCTGTTGCAAGTGCCAACGGCCGAACTGGATACGCGTATTGAAGAAGAGCTGGAGTTGAATCCTGCCTTAGAAGAAGGTAAAGAGGAGTCGGAGACAGCAGAAGAAACGGAGGAATTTGAGGAGAACTTTGAAGAAAATGCTGATGAGCTAAACGTTGATGACTATTTGGCTGACGATGACTACTCTGGCTATAAAATGCAGGGTGACGGTAATTACGGAGATGAAGATGACAGGGAAATGCCTGTTGCCATGCAATCTTCGCTTAATGATCAGTTAGAGGCACAGCTTGGTTTTATAGGTTTAGACGATCGTCAGGAGAAAATCGGCAAACAGTTATTGGGGAGCATTGAGGCCGATGGGTATATTCGAAGAGATCTCGATGCCATTGTTAATGACTTAGCTTTCTCTCAAAATATAGAAACTGATGTTGAAGAGTTGGAAGACTTACTGGCTCAGATCCAGAAATTTGATCCACCAGGAATTGGTGCTCGAAACTTAAAAGAATGTCTCCTTATACAATTAGATAGAAAAAGGGAGGACAACGAAGAAGATGCTGAAATTTATCAGGTCTTAAATGTTGCCTTCAATATCGTGGATTTGTGCTTCGAAGAATTCACCAAAAAGCATTACGAGAAGATCGTAAAGAAACTAAATCTTGAAGATGAAGGTCTCTTCAAACAGGCTATATCTGCCATTACAAGATTGAATCCCAAGCCAGGAGGTGTTTCTGGAGGGCTAGTTAAGACTCAATATCTAATTCCTGATTTTATTCTGTCTAATAACAACGGTAAAATGGATCTTTCTTTGAATTCAAGAAATGCTCCAGAGCTAAAGGTCAGTAGATCATATAGCGATATGTTTAGTGCTTATAATAAAAGTGACAAGAAGGATAAGAAGCTTAAAGAGACGGTAAGTTTTGTCAAACAAAAGCTAGATGCCGCTAAGTGGTTTATCGATGCAATTAAGCAAAGGCAGAATACTTTGCTTCGAACCATGGAATCGATCATAAAATACCAATACGATTTCTTTTTGGAGGGCGATGAAGCTAAGCTAAGGCCGATGATATTGAAAGACATCGCAAACGAGATCCAGATGGATATTTCAACCGTATCGAGGGTAGCCAATTCAAAATCTGTTCAAACTGATTTTGGTATATTTCCTTTAAAGTATTTCTTCAGTGAGGGCATCTCTACCATGAGTGGCGAGGATGTAAGTAGCCGTGAAGTAAAAACCAGGCTACAAGATCTTATAAATGATGAAAACAAAAGCAAGCCTTTATCTGACGACAAACTAGAGAGGGCATTAAAGTCTCAAGGCTATAATATTGCAAGAAGAACGGTCGCCAAGTACAGGGAGCAATTGAATATACCTGTCGCCAGGCTCAGAAAAGAACTTTGATTTGAATTTAGCAGCAAAGCTCATTACATATATCTTTCAACCCTTACTGATGCCAACCTTGGTTTTCTATTCTATTTTGTTTCATATAGAAGGAAGTTCAAACCTCACAGACAAGGGGAAATGGACGGTTGTAGGACTGGTATTCGTTACAACTTTCGTGATTCCAGCCCTAACTGTTGTCATGTTTAAACTCACTAAAGTTATTGGCGACCTTCATATGAAGAACAGGAAGGATAGACTGATGCCTTTTATGTTCATTTCTATCTTCTACTTGATCGTTTCATTTATGATCGATGGGCAGGGTTGGATGACCCCATTACTCAGTGTATCCTTTCTTGCAATAACAGCAGTAGTGCTTTTAACAAATGGCATCACATTCTTCTGGAAGATAAGCGCACATGCTGCTGGTATATTTGGCTGGTTGGGGTTCTTGGTGGCTCTGCAGGGTGCTTTTCCATCAACCAATGATCTGCTTATGCCTTTGATCATTTGCTTAGCACTTTGTGGTGTGGTTCCTTGGTCGAGATTATTTTTGAACGCGCACCATCCAAAAGAAATTTTAGTAGGAGCAATTTTAGGTTTTGTTGTTTGTTTTGGAGCAATCTATTTATTCATTTAAGCTATGTACGAATATTTGAAATACAATTTGTCAGAAGGAGTTGCTACGATCACTTTGAATCGTCCCGAGGTATATAATGCATTGAATAATGAGATCACTTTTGAGCTTCAGGCAGCTTTGAAAGAATGTAGAAAGAATGAGGAGGTTAGGGTTGTGGTTCTAACCGGAGAAGGAAGAGCATTTTGTAGTGGCCAAGATCTCAAGGCTTCTTCTAAAGAACCGAACCGATCTTTTTCTGATTCGATCCATAAAAGATATAATCCGATAGTTCAGGGCATCAGGAAAATGCCAAAACCTGTTATTTGTAGACTCAATGGAGTAGCTGCTGGGGCGGGTTGTTCCTTTGCTCTTGCATGTGACCTGATCATAGCAGGAGAAAGTGCCAAGCTTGTTGAGGTGTTTGTCAACATTGGACTCGTTCTTGACTCAGGGTCCTCTTATTTCTTGCCAAGACTCGTTGGGTCGGCTAAAGCATTTGAATTAGCCACAATGGGCACAAAGGTCAAAGCTAAGGAAGCTGAAGAAATGGGTTTGATCAATAAGTGCGTGACAGATGAAGAGCTAGATGAAGCTGTTAAGTCCTATACAGAATACTATGCCAAGGCACCTACAAAGGCGATAGGGTTAATGAAAAAGATGTTGAATAAGTCACAGAATTCTACACTCACAGAAATGTTAGAATATGAGGCCCACATGCAAGATATTGCAGGTTCATCACATGATTACACAGAAGGTGTTCAGGCATTCTTAGAAAAGCGCAAGCCTGAATTCTTGGGAAAATAGCTTAGAAACCAGTCAGAGAAATACCGAACGATAGGTTGTTGATATTTTCTCCACCAGCGGGAGGTGTATCGAACTTATCAGAGAGTTCATAATACCCGAATAAGCTTATGCCACCAAATCCAACTCTGGCTTGAACCCCGTAACGGATCCTATTAACCCCATAATTTGCACGGTTTTTAACCATGTGTTTGTCGCCATTGGCGTCTTCCCATTTGTATTTAGAAAAGGTCGAATAAAGAATACCTACTTTACCTCCAATAGCTGCTCTAAAACCTCTTGAATATTGATTCTTTCTTGAGTAGAATCTGAATTCTAACGGTATGTCTACATAATTCATACCTAGTTTAGATTTACCAAACTCAAGTACATTATCAATATTGTCAGTCAATAAGGAAGAAGCCACGTTTAGGTTTCCATTGTTATCCAGGTTGCTCACTAGAGTATAGTTGTTTTTGAAAGACACCTTTTCTAGTCCAAGACCAATACCAGGAGTGAAAGTAAATTTGCTATCTCCAAGGGGTAGGTCGTAGTAATAAGTAATATTAACCGTTTTAGACTCAAAAGTATTTAAGCTGATATTATCCGGAGTGCTACTCCAGTTGTTTACACCCAAGTCTATAAGTAAAGCACCTGGTAAATCAGGTCTTTGAGCTTGAGCAACATTTCCAATCATCATTAGGGCAACAGCAGCAAATAGAATTTTTTTCATCATTGTGTCTCAATTTTGAGCGGTGGCAAAGTTAGTGTTTTTTAAAAGTTATAATAGCGCTCTTTTACAAAGAAAAAGAATTGTCTACCTTTGCAGCCTATTTTAACGCACTTTAACTAGTCAACGTTAAAAATGGCCTCGTAGCATAACTGAATAGTGCACTTGATTACGGCTCAAGAGGTTGCAGGTTTGAATCCTGCCGAGGTCACTTAGAGCGCAAAAGCGCTGAGATTTTCTCAGCGCTTTTTTCATTTACGGAACTCGAAGCTTGCTTCAGAGTTCAAGTAAATGAAAAAAGTAACCAAGTGTAGCTTGGTGCTTTTGTATTGTCAGGTGTGGCAAGAAAGGATCGCGCTAGCAATCCTGTTTCTTGGTGAGGACACCAAGAGTGGCGTTGTAGGAAAAGTGGAACTTAGTAGCTTTTGTATTGTCAGGTGTGGCAAGGAAGGATCGCGCTAGCAATCCGGTTTCTTGGTGAGGACACCAAGAGTGGCGGTGGCGGTATACTTGGAGATCCTGAAATAGATTCAGGATGAGGTTACTCAAGCTTGCTCCATTTAAGCCATATCAGCTTAGTGGGAGGTAGTCTTTTTTATCAGATGTTCTTCATCTGACATTTTTTGGTTGAAAAACAGTTCGCATGGGACTCTTTATAACTTACTTCAGTTCTTGGGAAGCTAACTAATTAGCACTATGTTCAAATCACCACATCCAATAACTACTTGAACTTCGTAGGTAGGATTGGGTTATGAATGATATAACAAGAATCAATGAAATAACAGATCATGCCGAAAACATACTATAATGCAGATGACCTGAAGAAATTCGGGGATATAACAGAGTTCCAAAAAGAGATGGGGGATAAGTTCTTCGATTGGTACGGATCGGTTTTTAAGCCGGGTGCCTTATCTGCCAGAGAAAAATCTTTGATCGCTCTCGCAGTAGCGCACGCTATTCAATGTCCTTATTGCATCGATGCCTATACGGATGAGAGTATGAAAAAAGGAGCGGATGAGGAGCAGATGATGGAAGCTGTTCATGTTTCGGCTGCCATAAGAGGTGGCGCATCTTTAGTTCATGGTGTTCAAATGATGAATCAAGCGAAAGAAAAATTAATGTAGTGTATGTCTTTAGCGACTTTAAAAAGATCAAAACACTGGCTGTCTTCTCCTGAAGAGCAAGTGAAAATATTAAGTAAGAACGAGGAGGTTGATATACCAACATTTGAATCAAAGATTCAAGAAATGGGACATCAATCACTTACACCTGTAAGTATAGATACTTTCCAGATCAATGTTGGCAAAATGTGTAATCAGGTCTGTAAGCATTGTCATGTAGATGCAGGGCCTGACAGAAAGGAGATCATGACTCGTGAGACCATGCAACAAATATTGGATGCCATGGAAGGTGTTCCAGTAAAACTTGCCGACCTGACGGGTGGTGCGCCAGAAATGAACCCTGATTTCAGATGGTTTGTAGAGCAATTATCCGCCCGTGGAGTTCAAACCATAGTTCGCTGTAACTTGACCATTATTTTGGCGAACCCGAAATATCATGATCTGCCCGAGTTCTTTAAAAAGCATAAAGTGAATGTGGTATCTTCGTTGCCTTCATTTACTGCAAGAAGAACCGATGCGCAGAGAGGAGATGGAGTTTTTAATAAATCTATCGAAGCATTGAAGATGCTTAATAAAGTGGGATATGGAAAAGAAGGATCGGATTTAAAGTTAGACTTGGTCTATAACCCATCCGGGGCTTATTTACCAGACGATCAGGAGGTGCTTCAAGATGAATTTAAAAGAAAACTGAAAGATCAATTCGATATTGAATTCAATGAGCTATTTGCAATCACTAATCTCCCTGTAAGTAGGTTTCTAGATTACCTTTTGAACTCTGGCAACTATGAGGAGTATATGAATGAATTGGCAAATGCATTTAATCCAACCGCGGCAGAAGGTGTAATGTGCCGAAGTATGGTGTCAATTGGATGGGATGGATATCTCTTTGATTGTGATTTTAATCAAATGTTAGAATTAAAGTTAAAAAATGGAGCTCCTGATCACGTGAAAGACTTTGATTGGCAAAAAATAATGAATAGAGAAATAATCATTAACCAACATTGCTATGGATGCACAGCCGGTGCAGGATCTAGCTGTGGAGGTTCAACAACTTAATAATGGAAACCTATTTACAAACAACTAAAGATGTTTATAAAAAAGCAGCTGAGACACCAGATGTAGGTCTATGCTGTACCACAACACCAGTTTGGGCATTTCCAGAATTGGAGATCCCAAAGATTATGTTGGACATGAATTATGGATGTGGTAGTACTGTTCACCCAAGAGATTTGGTTAACTCACCAAAGATCTTGTACGTGGGCGTAGGAGGAGGGATGGAGCTTCTTCAATTTTCATATTTCAGCAGACAAGCCCACGGAGTTATTGGAGTTGATGTGGTAGATGAAATGCTTGAGGCTTCGGAAAGAAATTTTAAGGAAGCAGAAAAAGTGAATTCTTGGTTCGACTCCTCATATGTAGACCTTAGAAAAGGAGATGCTTTGAGCCTACCTATCAAAGATGAAACAGTTGACGTAGCTGCTCAAAATTGTCTCTTTAACATCTTCCATGAAGAAGATCTTAAAAAAGCATTAGCAGAAATGTATAGGGTGTTAAAGCCGAGAGGGAGATTGGTATTATCGGACCCAATAGCAGAGCAGGAAATGCCTGATGCCCTTAAATTTGATGAAAGGCTTCGTGCTTTATGTCTTAGTGGATCACTTCCACTAAATAAATACATTAAGATGATCACTGACATCGGTTTTGGAACCGTTGAGATCAGAGCTAAGCGCCCGTACCGAATTCTTACACCTGGTCAGTATGACACCCCCCATCCTATCTACATAGAGTCTGTAGAGGTTTGCGCGATCAAAGATCCAATGCCGGAGGACGGCCCTTGTGTATTTACAGGTAGAACGGCTATCTATACTGGTGAAAAGGAATATTTTGACGATCATAAAGGCCATGTATTATTGCCTAATCAGCCATTAGCTGTTTGTGATAAAACAGCAGGAAATCTTGAGGCTTTAAAGAACAAGGATATTTGGGTTTCTCAAAGCACATATTTTTACGATGGTGGAGGTTGTTGTTAATTGAATTGATCAATATTTAAGGTCATTCTGAAAAGGATGGCCTTTTTTATTGTCCCATGAATCTTTCATTGAAATTTTTGGACTGATGCAAGAGATTGATTACAACGATGACTCAAAGGAAAGTAAATTAAGGAGATGGGTTGCCAACCTTCAGTTAGAAAGCTGGCAATTGGAATTGCTGATCACTGGTTTCTCGATCTTTCTTTTAGCAAGTGCTTATGGTGAATATCAGGCTTGGCGTGAAGGGGTGAATTTTAATAAGTTCATAACTACCATTCCGGATAATGCCATGGTGATCTCGGTAGTAGGGCGAATTATAACGGGTACTATTCCCTGGGCTATTCAGTTCTTCTTGATCACTTTATTAATTCATCTATTGCTTCGTGGCCTTTGGAATACACATTTGTGAATGAGTCATTCGGGTCACTCTATGAGGGAGAGCAAAAATCTGGAAGGCTTTTTTCGACCTTTGCAGTTTTAGCTATTTTGATTGCCAGCTTGGGTGCCTTTGGCTTAGCAGCGTTTTTAGCGACACAACGACAGAAAGAAATAGGAATCAGGAAAGTATTGGGTGCGTCTATTACCAGTTTGATGGCTTTGCTTAATATTGAGTTCGTTAGGCTAATCGTAATAGCCAATGTAATAGCATGGCCGGTGTCTTATTATTTGATGCAGCAATGGCTAGAGAATTTTGCCTATGCTGTTGGCATCAACTTCCAAAGTTTCGCAATTGCCTCTATAGTTTCCGTGCTAATTGCTTTGATCACCGTTTCTTTTCACAGCTTCAAAGTGGCTTTAAGAAATCCTTCAGACACATTGCATACAGAATGATTAATTCCCTAGTAGTTGGGATGTTTTTGGAATTAATTGGATTTAGCCTCATTCATGATAGAAGCCTGAAGTGTAAAATTAGTCTCAATAACCAAGCATTCTGGAAGCAGGGGAGCATCAGTCATAAAAGGCTTTTGTCTGAAATTGCCTGAAACTACCTGGAGTAAAAAAATAAATTTATCTCCATTTAAGTCGATGGAATTTCTTGGCTTTGACAAAGCTTTCTGGGATTTTCTTCAGAATGCTATCTCTTAAATTTTCAATCACAGCTTCTTTTGTAAAACCCTTGTGAACTACAATGCTGACTTCTCTAGTAGGTTCAGGTTCTGCAAACCTTTTGATGCGGTCATCATTCTTTTCCTCAAAAACTGAAAGTTCAGGAACAAGAGTATAGCCCATATGATTTTTAACAAGGTTTCTCAGGGTTTCTATCGATCCGCTCTCATAACTGATATTCTCCAATTTAGAGTTGTTCTTCTGATTGCAAAGACTCAAAACTTGATTTCTTAAACAATGCCCTTGGGTTAAAAGCCAAAGTCCTTGTTGAGGTAATTCTTCAGGTGTGATGTTTGTTTTTGTGAAAAGGGAATGTTGTTCAGCGATATAAAGCAGGAAGGGCTCGTTATACAAAGGCACCTCTCGAATATTACTTTCGTCTAAAGGAGTTGCCATTATACCAATATCGAGGAGGTCGTGCTTAATATCATGAATGATCTGTTCTGACTCCATCTCCCTGATCTTAAGGTTGATGTCAGGGTTTTTGTCTGAGAAGTCCTTAAGGAATCTCGGCATTAGATATGGAGCGATAGTAGGGATTACCCCAACTCTAAAGGTGCCACTAAGATTATCTTTCTCTGTATTCACATAGTCCTTAAGTCCATTGACTTCGCGCAGTATTTGTCTTGCCCTATTAATGATCTGTTGACCTGTTTCCGTGGGTTCAATAGGATGTTTAGAACGATCGAAGATAAGGGTCCCCATTTCATTTTCGAGCTTCTTGATCTGGAGCGTTAGAGTGGGTTGTGTAACGAAGCAGGATTCAGCTGCATTCACAAAATGTCGGTGGGTATCTAAGGCAACGATGTATTCTAACTGCTGAAGAGTCATATTGATAAAACCTATACCTTATATAGGAACATTTATTCCGTAAATATAGTTGATTAGGTGTATGGAATTAGAAAAAACTGAAAATTTTAAGAATATGGATACTCAAACTGAAACTAAAGTTGTTTCTAAACTGAATCAACTATTGATCAATTACCAAGTACATTATCAAAATCTCAGATTATTCCACTGGAATGTAAAAGGTCCTTTTTTCTTTGTATTGCATGAGAAATTTGAAGAGTTATACAGAGATGCTGCTGAGAAAATAGACGAAGTTGCTGAACGAGTTTTGGCTTTAGAGGGAATTCCTAAGGGTTCATTAAAGAACATAGTCGCTAAAGCTCACGTAGAGTCTCATGAAGAAATTATGGAAGCCAATGAAATGGTGGAAGCAATTGTGACAGGGCATAATATTTTAATCGGAAACTTGAACGAAGTGATAAAAGCTGCTGAAGAAGCTCATGACGAAGGTACCATTGACTTGTTCACTAGTTACATCCAAGAATTAGAAAAAGAGAATTGGATGATGAAATCTTATCTTAAATAATATTGAATGAATTTTCACACTAGAAAATGGGTAAAGCCTGAGGATCTTAATCCTAACGGCACCCTGTTTGGAGGTAGCCTTCTGGCCTGGATAGACGAGGAGGCTGCTTTGTATACAGTCGTGCAGCTAGAGAATAAGCATATTGTAACGAAGTTTATTTCGGAGATCAATTTTATCAGTGCGCCAAAGCAGGGAGATATTATAGAAATTGGAATTGAGGCTGTTGAATTCGGCAAGACTTCAGTTACCCTGCGTTGCGAAGTCAGAAATAAGATCACTCGTGAAGATATTTTATCTATCGATAAGATCATTATGGTGAACTTGGGTGAAGATGGGAAGCCAAAAGTTCATGGAAAAACCAAAATTGAATATGTAAAAGACCGTATAGATTAATTGTTAGCGGTGACTATCATGGTCTTCCAACATACTTACATAACTGTTATATCTAGAAGTGAAGATCTCACCCTCAATTAAAGCCTCCAGTACCTTACATTTTGGCTCATTTATATGGAGGCAATTATTGAATTTACATTCACCAATATATTTCCTCATTTCAGGAAAATAATGGCTAATCTCATAAGGCTTCATATCTACAAGTCCTAATTCTTTGATACCAGGAGTATCGATCACTTTTGTGTGCTCGTCAATTTCGAACATTTCAGCAAAAGTAGTGGTGTGAGTTCCTTTATTAGCAAAGGTCGAGACCTTACCAGTTCGTAATTCTATATTAGGAACAATCGAATTCAATAATGTGGATTTTCCAACGCCAGAATGGCCTGAGATCAAAGTGGTTTTGCCTTCAAGGCGTTCTTGAATAACAGAAAGCCCTTCATCTTCATGTACCGAAATGAGCTCAGTTTCATAGCCAATTGTTTCATAGATCTCTCTCCATTCGTCCACCTGCTTAAATTCGGTGGGTTTAAGAATGTCTTTCTTATTGAAGACAACAAGCCCAGGAATTCCAAAGGATTCTGAGCTTACTAAAAACCTGTCAATGAAGCCTAAAGATGTACGCGGAAAGGAGATTGTAGCCAATAACAAAGATTGATCGATATTGGATGCTAAGATGTGCGAAAAGCTACTTTTTCGAGTAGACTTTCTAATCATGTAATTTTCTCTTTGCTTAATTTCAGTAATAGCAGCTGCATTTTCATGCTGCTCATCTGCCTCTATTTCAACAAAGTCTCCTACAGCAATAGGATTATTTACTTTTAAATCATGTTGCTTGAATTTACCCCTTAATCGGCACTGATAGATTTCTCCATCATCGGCTTTAACAACATACCAACTTCCAGTCGATCTATATACTTGCCCCCTCATAGTAGATTTTCTCTTAAATAAGACATGATCCTATCTGTGGCTCCAGCTTTTTCATCGATATACTCTTTGCAGATTTTGGAAGCTTTATTCCTAAAATCAAGTTCCATTAATAGTTCAAGAACTTCTGATGCATCCTTAGAATCTTCTATTGAAAAGGCACCTCCTTTCTTACTCAATTCTTCGGCCTCGGGGAATTTTTCTAATCCCTTGTTTCCAAATACTACTGGTTTTCCAAAGGCCACAGCCTCTAAAATATTATGAAGTCCATCACCAAAGGCACCACCAATGTATGCGAAATCGGCATACTGATAGGCGGAGGAAAGCATTCCCATGGTGTTTAAGATTAATATCGATTTGTTTTCATCCGCCTTCGTTTCAGTATATAATTGAAAAGGAAGAGTTAAGTACTTAACAATGTTATTAATAGAGGCTTTCGAGATTAAATGAGGGGCTATAATAACTCTGATTTCTGGATGTTCATTGATAAAACCAGAAATAACTGCCATGTCTTCTGGCCAGGTACTACCAACTACAAGAGTTATGTGATCTTTTGTAAAGCTTTGCAATTGCTCAAAATTTTGAGGATCTGCTACTGTATTTTTAACTCTATCAAATCGAGTATCTCCTGAAATGCTAACATCAACAAGATCAATAGACTTCAATAATTCTAATGAGCTTTCATTTTGAACAAAAGTGTGATTGAAGAACTTCAACATTTTTCTATAAAAACCACCATAAGATTTAAAGAAGATATGGTCTTTCGTAAACAAAGCAGAAACTCCGTAAAGATTAATAGATCTTTTGTGCGATTCGTTTAAATAATGAAACCAGTATTCATACTTAATAAAGAATGCAGCTTTAGGTGTTAAGGCATCCATGAATCTGCTGGCCTTTCTTCTAGTATCTAATGGCAGATAGCAAGTATGGTCAGCAATAGGGTGGCTTTTGCGCTCCTCGAATCCAGAAGGGGAAAAGAATGAAACTACAATCGCGTATTCATCAAATTCAGCCTTAATGGCCTCCATTAAAGGAAGACCCTGTTCAAATTCTCCCAGTGATGCAGTATGGAACCATAATATTTCTTTTTTACATTCAAGTTTAAATAATTCCAGATCTTCAAAAACATTCTTTCTTCCTTTAACAAAAAGCTTTGCTTTTTTATGGAATAAAGAAGCAAAGCGAATCGCCCATGAGTATAATGTTATTGAAAGCTTATAAATAAACACTTATTCAAAAGTAATGAGTTGTTTTAACTCTTTCACAGTTTTGAAAACTATATACTCAAATGATGCTCTTTTAGAAGAGTGTGGCTTTATTTCAGAAAATAATAAGAATCGCTATAGGGTTAATGCTATTCAATTTATGTTTTTGCTTAATTTCGTGATAATACCAAAGAAATGGTATGAACTAAAAACCCTTTCATGATGCGTAAAACTTTTTTAATGATGATCGCTACCGCTGCCATTCTTTGGAGTTGTGGTGATGCTGGTGTTCAGTCAGACATATCTCAGAATGTGGCGATTGATCCTATCGCTGTCCAATTATCGGTCCCTCCGATTTTGGTAGGCCAACAAGTAGATGAAATCCCACCTATCAATGTGAATTCCGGTGTTATTGATATCTCAGGTGAAGATTTTGAGGAATATCTGGACGATGCAGAGAGATTTACATTAAATGAAATCACTTATAGTATTGAAGGGTTTCCAGCAGGTAGTCAGGCAGATCTTCAGATTTCTGTTGCAATATCCGTTCAAGGTGGTACAGCAGTTGATCTTCTAACAACTACAGTTCCCGATGCACAAAACAATGCTACGGATGCTATACTTTACCCTTCAGCAAATGCCAATCAAGCCGGAGTTAATGCTTTAGAGAATGCACTCTTGAATGGCCAGAGTTTTGAAATGGACATTGAATTAATCGGTAGAGATGTGACTTTATCTCAAAGTGAAGTTGAATTTGATTTGATCTTCAGATTTGATGTTACTGCACGTGTTCAATTTTAATTCAACTCCTCAATTACAAACAAATGAAAAAATTATATAGATACTTTTTAGCAATTGTTATTCTAGCAGGAACTTCATTTAATGCTAAAGCACAATTAGATTTCGACTCTTTCTTGGAAGCTGGTGTCGAAGATGCCAATGTATTACTTGGAAGTTATTTAGAGCCAGTTTTTCAGGGTTTTGGATATGGTCTTGCAAGTGGTTGGTATAATACTGCCAAAACTCACAAAACCTTAGGCTTTGACCTCTCTTTTACGGTTTCGGCAGTAAGAGTTCCCCAATCGGCAGAGTTCTTTACTTTTAGAAATTCTGATTATAATAATGTGAGATTTGATGGTGGAGCTTCGGTTGATATACCCACAATGTTCGGTCCTAACCTTGGGGCAGATGACTTGCCTCAATTGACTTTTCTTGATCCTGATACTGGAGATGAAATTATTAGAATTTCTGCACCAACAGGATTGGGAATAGAAGAAGGAGGATTGCCATTTAATGCAGTGCCTGTTCCTATGGCCCAGGTTGGTATAGGACTTCCTAAAGGTTTTGAATTAAAAGTGAGATTCGTTCCTGAGCAAACAATTGATGGTGATGGTTCTTTTAAGCTATTTGGTTTAGGTGTGATGCATGATATTAAGCAATGGCTCCCTGGTGAAAAAGTTTTGCCAATTGATTTGTCAATGTTTTTAGGATTTACTGGTCTTACTGCTACTGCTAACCTGGATGATAATAATCCAGATCAGATCGCAGAATTTCAGGCTAATTCTTTTGTAATGCAGGCAGTTGCTTCTAAAAAGATATTGTTTGCGACAGTTTATGCGGGATTAGGATATTCAAATTCAAATGTGTCTTTTGGATTGTTAGGTGACTTCTCAACAGAATCAACCATTTTACAAGACCCTATCAATCTAGAGTATAAGAATGGAGGTCTAAGAACTAATGTGGGTCTAAGACTAAAACTGCTTTTCCTTACTTTAACTGGGGAATTTGCATTCCAAGAGTACAATACAACCTCAGTTGGTATTGGATTCTCTTTCAGATAAGTTATTAAATAATTGAAAATAAAAAGGGGCTTATGCCCCTTTTTTATTGACCTTTAAAATCAGGTTTTCTTTTTTCAATGAAAGCATTCATTCCTTCTTTTTGATCATCAGTTGAGTATAGGATATTGTAATTCTTTCTCTCAAAGGAAAGTCCCTCCGTCAATCCTAATTCATATGATTTATTGATTGATTCCTTAGCGTTTCTTACAGCTATAGGAGCCATTGCAGAGATCTCGCTCGCGAGTTTAAATGCTTCCTTGAGATAGACTTCTACTGGAACTATTTTATTGATGAGTTTATACTTCAAAGCTTCTTCAGCATCTATGAATTTTCCTGTTAAGACCATTTCCATGGCTTTTGCTTTTCCAACGGCCTTGGTAAGCCTTTGTGTTCCACCGGCACCAGGCATAACACCTATTTTAATCTCTGGTTGACCAAACTGAGCAGTTTCAGAAGCAATGATCATATCGCAACTCAGGGCTAGTTCACATCCACCTCCTAGTGCGAAACCCGAAACTGCAGCAATGACAGGCTTTTTAGTGCTTGAGATCTGACTCCAAATACTAAAAAGATCCATCTTCATCATCTCTATAGATCCTTTGTCGGCTAGTTGCTTAATGTCCGCTCCGGCTGCGAATGCTTTCTCGTTGCCATTTAGAACGATAACCCTAATCTCTTCATCATCATCGGCTTCTTTTAAGGCCTGACTCAATTCTGTCAATAATTGAAGGTTGATGGCATTAAACTCCTTCGGACGGTTTAATTCTATCAATGCAATGTGCGGAGATTGGTCTTTGCTTACTTTTATAAAATCCATAGGTTTGGTTTTTCAGATTGCTAAGATAAAATAGTAAGAGACAATGGCTCAAGTGAAAGTGTTATTTGTGTGTCTAGGAAATATTTGCCGGTCACCTTTAGCGGAAGGTGTTTTTCGTCATAAAGTTGAACAAAGAGATCTGTCAGATCACTTTAAGATAGATTCTTGCGGAACGGCTGCCTACCATATTGGGGAGCATCCGGATAA
>CBFIDS010000061.1:0-9121 GCA_965661435.1 Roseivirga sp. | reverse complement strand
AATAAACGTGTTTGATTCATAGCTCTTAATGCTGCCGTAGTTGAAACTAAATTAGCTTTATCTACTGTTAAAGTATCGGTCTCAGTCAAGACATTGAGTCCACTAGCTAATTCAAAAGAACCATAGAAATACAAAGTGGTGTCATTAACCTCTTTGGCAACTTCATCTTTTGTCTGTCCTTGCAAGCCAACAGAAAACAAAACCATAGTTATAATAAACAACCTTTTCATATTAACTCATTTTAAATATCATTCAATCTTCCTAACCGCTGCACCATAAGCATCACTTGTGCTAATTTTGATCTTTTCTCCGTCCACTCTTCTGAATCGAAGTTTACCGGTAGCAATCGTTAATGAATTTCCAAGGAAAGAATACTTTCTATTCCCTTCATCATCACTCATCATCGCTAACCTTTTAAATAGCTCATCAACCATGGTAGCATCGTCATAAATTTCAATCACCTCATAGCTTTCTCCAGCCTCTATTATGATATCTTGGGTAGTTGCCGGTAATATATTCTTCTCATAAAAGCTACCTTCTAAGGTTGAATCCGCTTTGATAGTTTCATAATCTACTTTATGTTCAAATTTAATACCATCAATTAAGATCCATTCATTAACCTTGATCGTATCATAGTATTCTACTTCGATCACAGAAGCATTCACATACTTATACCCATTTCCTGAACAAGAGAAAATCAATACAACTAGTATCGAAATCACTCCAATTATTTTTACTCTATTCATCATAAGTCAAAAAAAAAGCCCCGTGTGTACGGGGCTTAAAGTTATAATAATTTAGAATTAAACTCCACCGAATGTGTACACATCAATACCTAAAATCTCAAGTTCTTGAGCTGGTAAAGGCATTTGAGTAAATGTACCTGGTTGCAATTGATGACTTGGAGTAGTAGTCATTCTTCTGAAATACCAGCTATTTAAAGCTCCATCCCAAGAGAATTCAACTAATCTTTCATAAGAAATAGCCTCTAACAATTCAGCATCTGACTCTGTCCCTGTTAATGCAGGTAATTCTCCATTAGTTACACGAGTATTATTGATGTACTGAGCTGCAAGACCTTTATCACCACCAGTTCTAACCAACGCTTCAGCCTTGATCATATTCTGCTCATCTACAGTTAAGTGAGGCATTGGGCCTAACAGAGCTGTGAGATAATCTGGATACTTATAGAAATTATAACTAGAGAAGAAATAATAACCCCTAGAAGACTGGAATTGAACACCAGTATTATATTGGTAATATTTCGTAATTCTAGCATCACGTGGACTAGTGATCTCTGGCAGTTGACTAACTCCATCAGGCCATGGATATGGCGCAGTAGCATTATTCGCATCGTTAGTCGCAGGACCTCCAGATCCACCTTCCATCATGTTGATCATTCTTTGAGAAACTCTAGACCATAGTGGGAATTGCCCTTGGATTAAGATTCTCGTCCACCAGAAAACACCGTCACCAGCAGGTGAGATATCATCAGCAGTACCACCATTAGCAAGAGTTAAAATTCTAGACCAGTCGTTGGCAGTAGTTTCAGCAGCATTTCTTGCAGAATAAGCAAGAATCTTTGCAGCATAAGCTCTACAGAAAGCCGCAGCCTCTGTATTATCATAGTTCAAACCATTGATAGCTTGGTGAGAAGTTGATGGGTTACCTGCAAAAATATTTGCAGCCTCTGTCAACTTAGTTACACTTGCTTCTACTACATCCGAATAAGGACTTAATTGTAAACTCGCTAATTCCTCAGAAGACAAAGTCTCATCAGCTATAAATGCTTGATCAAAAATCAAACCTAATGTACCAAGCGCAAGTCCTTGAAGCATCTTAGCATTTGCTACAGTTTGATCAGTGATATCAACACCATTCTCGTCCTGAATTGAACCTCCAAATTCAGAATTCAATACACCCAAGACTTCATTCGCTTGTGCTAGAGCATTATTAAGTCTAGACCAAGGAGTAGTCATGAAACCACGGTTGTTATAAGTTACCGTGTTTTGGATCGGAGACCTAGGAATAGTTCCTAAATCTTGCATTCCCCAGTTACCCCAACTCGAACTCAATGTTTGAGCAGTAACCGAAACTGGCATGTTGGGCGAACTCAATTGTGTTGCCTGCCACCAAGTAAGGAATGCACCATCAATTACACTAGGTAATGATGTAGCATCAGCGTATACAGCTCTACTGTCTAGCTGATTCAAATTCTCAGTTTCTAAATCCTCACAAGAAGATAGCACAACAGCCAAAGCCATTGTCAGAAACCCTACTTTTTTGAACATTTTCATCATTTTCATTTTGTACTAATCTTTACAATTTTAGAAAGTCAATGCGACTGAACCAGTAAATGTTCTAACCAATGGATAGTTAAAGTTGTCAACCCTAGAGTTGAAACCACCTGTAGCTGGATCATATCCAGGATACTTACTGAATAATAGTAAGTTTCTACCGATCATACTTAACCTCACATTTTTAAACACGTTATCTAATCCAATCTTAGCTAGTTGAGCCGAACCAAGATCATAACCTACAGAAAGCTCTCTAAGTCTAAGGTGAGTTGCATCTTCTACCCAGAAGTCTGTAGATCTGTTAACGTTGTATATAGTTAACAAATAGTTGTTAAACTGTCTTTGTCCATCAGGGAATTGCCCTTGAGAGAACATTGGGTGCAGTCTATCTCTAGCCAACCATTGTCCACCTTGGTAATAAGTGTCTCCACCTGACTGGAATTCCCAAGACATGAATACACTAAACCCTTTGTAGTTAAAGTTTGTTTGCGCAGCCATGTTGAAATCTGGTTGAGCATCTCCAATTTGGAAATCATCTACCTGAACACCAGTTTCGTCAGTGATATAAACAGCAGCTTCTTGAGCTGTGAATTCATTAGCAGCAACGATCACAATACCGTCTCTGTTAATTTTGAAATCACCTGGAGTTAAACCTCCACCTACGTTTGCCACAGTACCATCATCTAGTACAGTTAGGTCGCTGATAGATCTGGCTATCTTTCTACCAAACATTGTGGTTGGAGAGTTCCCTACGTCCCAAATGTTTTGACCAGTTGGGAATCTAGGTCTGTCGAATTCAGTGATCTCTTGACGAGTTCTATCCCAAATGATATTGAAGTCTAAGTTCATGTCATTGCTTTGGATAGCAGTATAACCAAGAGTAAACTCGATAGTGTTTGTCTCTAGAGTACCAGCATTTTGAACTTGAGAGCTTCTACCTGTAGCGGCTGACAAAGGAACAGATAGAATCTGATCTCTGTTTTCTTGTACAGAATAAGAAGAAGCAAATGTGAATTTATCTAAAAACTCTAAGTTCAAACCTATCTCGATCTCATCAGTAATACCAGGACCGATTAATGGGTTAGGTAAGTTCGAAGGGTTATTAATGTTACCATTGGTTACAGAAGCGATCTCAAATCTATCTTGGAAGTTAGGAAGTGTACCTGCTTGACCCCAAGATGCGTTGATCTTACCTTCTTGAATACCAGGAAGATCTATATCTTCAGTGAATCTCCATCCACCAGAGAATCTAGCGAAAGTATTCCATCTGTTATCTTCACCAAATAGTGAACTACCATCTCTTCTAACAACGACATCGAATAAGTACTTATCCAAGTAGTCACCACCAATAGAGAATGAGAATGAGTTAGAAACGATCTGGTTCTCTACAAATGAGTTACCTCCTAAATATGGAAGACCGTCATTTGGAGAAAGCGTTACGTTGTCAATATCATCGAATCCAGGGATACCTAAGTTAGTACCTGAAATGTTGAATCCAGTTCCACCTCTATCTTCATATAGGAAGAAAGCGTTTGAACGAATATTCCAATCACCTATCTTCTTCGCATATGTCATTCTGATCGAAGTGTTGATCGCTTGATAGTCATCAAAACTTCTACCTAGGCTACCTACACCAGGAACACCTTGGTTAGCCAAGTATCCAATGTCTTGGAAGTTTCTAGTTTTGTCCATCCAAGTATCAAGTCCGAACTGACCCATTAAAGAAAGACCATCAACGATCTCATAATTTACTGAAACGTTACCAATGAATCTTCTTCTAGTCTGCTCGCTTCTATTGTTAGCCAACTGGTAGAATGGATTAAATTCTGAAGTTGGAGAGAAACGGTTAGCATTATAGTTATATGGAGAACCATCTTCTTCGTTTGGAGCAAAAAGATCAGCACTAGGATCCATCATTGTTAGTGTTCTGATGTTTCTTGGTCTGTTATCTGTTTGGTCATAGATGAATTTCATACTCGTTGATAAAGTAACTTTATCTCCTAAGTACTGATCAGCATTAGCTGATACGTTATATCTTTGGTTACCATCATGTAGTGCAATACCACCTGTTTGATCTTGGTACTCAGCCGAGATAACCAAGTTACCTGATTGACCTCTTGTACTTAATCTAGCGTATTGTGTAAGGAAAGTAGAACCTTCGAAGAAATCTTCAATATGATCTCTGTAAGAAGGAAACTCACCGTCAGAAATACCACTTGGATCATCAACAGCAGTACCAGTGTTATCCAATTGGAAGTCACCAGTTGCAGGATCGATAATAAATGGGTGGTTAACTGCTTTTTCAGGAGATCTAGAGTTATAAGCACTTTGCTGTCCTACTTCTGTTCTTACGTAGATCTGCGTTGTACCAACATCTAGAGTTTTACCTCTTTTAGTTGTAATAGCAATTACCCCGTTTGCAGCACGTGAACCGTAAAGCGTTGCAGCAGAAGCACCCTTAAGTACCTCAAAGCTTTCAACATCTTGTAGGTTGATATCACCTAAACTACCTTCGATGAATACACCGTCTAATACAATTAGTGGAGATGAACCTCTCGCAAGAGATGTATTACCTCTAATTTGAATAGCAGGTCCTCCACCAGGAACGTTACTTGGTTGAACTCTTACACCGGCAATTTTACCAGCAAGAGCAGAACCAACGTCAGTAGCAGGAGCTTGCTTGAAGACCTTCTCATTAACAGAACTAACTGTAAATGGAAGTTTTTTAGCTGGAGTAGCGGCAGCAACCCCTGTTACAACCACCTCACCAAGAGATGTTGCGTCTGGAGTCATTGGCACGTTAATCACAGATTGGTTACCTACCGCAATCTCTTGCGTTACATAACCTAAGTATCTAAAGACTAATGTTGCACCACTTGGAACTGATAAATTATAATTACCATCCAAATCGGTAGCTGTACCATTAGTAGTACCCTTGATAAGAATAGTCACCTGTGGAAGTGGCAGACCATCGTCCGATCCCGTCACTTTTCCAGAGACTGTCCTGTCTTGGGCGAATGCTACTGAAGCCAGCAACATCAACGAGACACAAGTCAGTAAAATTCTCTTCATTTTGCTTTCGTTTTAGTTTAATTGATGAGTAAAAAATTTGTTTAGAACGTCAAACATAAAATAAAATGCGATCAATTAATAATAAAGACCAAACATTTTAAGCCCTACCCACTTTGCACTAATATGTCCTATTTCTGTAGAATCGATGATTTTGATAGAATTTAAAAATTTTCTTCGGATGAGTAAGGGTATAGTAATAGTGAAGTAAAACGATTGTAAAATCCACCTTGAAAAAAGCATTTTTGAAAATAACAAGAGTGATAATCCTTTTTTATATCATTTTTAGTGGCTTGAATTAGATATTTGGGGGATTAAGTTAATATTAAGTCAATTGACGAGCATTTTTATTCGCCTCTACCCCAGATGTTAATTTGTGTTAACTCGATTTGGCATAACGTTTTTTAACAAAATTTAATTTGGAGGCGATTTTTTCAACTTTAGTGTTTTTTTTTTAGCCTTGACCAAAGAAAAAGCACGAATTGAGCGATTTCATTTAATAAGTAATAGAAAAAACACTGGGAACTCAAGCTCTAAAAATTAGGCGAAAATACTTTTACACCTTCTAATTATTTGGGGGTCGATCAATAGCTCTAATAATGATCTCAACCTTTCGAGCTGCATTGTTTGATTCACTTTGCAAAACTTTAATTTCCCCTAACCCCCTATAGACAATAGAGGCCTTAGACACACCTGAATCAAGGAGGAAATCGTAAACAGACCTGGCTCTATTTTTTGATAAACTCAGATTATAAACAGCGTTTCCAATGGTGTCTGTATAGCCAAGAATCTCAACTTTTAATTCAGGATATTCTTTGAGTAAATTCGCTATCGCTTCAATCCTTTCTGTAGTAGAATCAGATATTTTGTAGCGGTCAAAGTCAAAGATCAAAGGCTGATCTAAGAGACTCTCACCTACCTCAAATGGTATTAATTGAATTGTAGAGTCCTTTAGAAAATCTTCAGCTGCGGAATTCCTTGTTCTGTAACCCTTAGATCTTGTAATCAAATTACTAAACTCTTGATCCTCAATTCTGAAGGATCCATTTTCGTCTGTACTTGTATTTGTGATTCCATTTAATGTTATGACCTCCACATCTGCGCTAATCGCTTGATTGGTATTGGCATCTACAACCTTTCCTATTATTGGGTCTGAAATATCAAAATCAGCAATAATTGACTCAGGTACTTTAAATCGTTGTAAGAAGATCTTTCCATTGACATCGCTCGAGCTAAAATAAGCCCATCTATCTGCAGAAATACAATATCCAACTTGATCGAATGCATTGTTGATTGGGGCTCCTAAATTCTCAGGTTGGCTCCATAAACCTCCATCTTTTGACGATTTGAATAGATCAAATCCACCCATACCAATTCTTCCTCTGGTTGAATAAATCAGTGTCTCTCCATCTAGATATATGAATGGTGAACAGTCGTCCTCTGCAGTATTGATCTCTTGCCCTAAATTTTCTGCCGCTGTCCAGCGTCCATTGATGTTTTGTGTTTTCCAAATATCTTGTTTCCCAAAGCCTCCTGGCCTTCTACTCACAAAATAAAGATACTTTCCATTGGCCGATAATGATGGCTGAGAATCCCAATCAGGGCTATTCACTGATGAATCTAATAATTCAGGAGATGTCCAATCCCCATTTTGCTTGTAGGAAATATAGAGGTCGCAACTACCTATGTTATCCGGCCTGTTGCAGCTGGTGAAGACAAGTGTATTTCCGTCTGCTGAAATAGAAGCGGTGCCTTCATTCCTTTCTGTGTTAATTCGAGTCGTCAATAACTCAGGTTCTGACCACTCACTTCCATTGTTAGAAGAGGTATAGATATCTTCATCACCCCTGCCCAATCTATCTCTTACTGTGAAAATAAGTTGGCCTGAAGCCGCTATTGAAGGGAAATACTGTTGCTCAAATTCGTTTAGAGGAAAAGGGAGTTTTTCAAACTCAATGTGGTCACTCTGCTCGCTTTGGTTAATGGCAAAATCAATCGACCTCTTAAGAAAAGAGACTCTTGTGTCTGTTATTTCGAAAACTGCTCCATCGACTTTGTTAATTAATTCTTTGGCCTTTTGATAATTCCCAAGCTGATAGTCATAATTCGCTTGTATCAGCCAGAGCCGATTTAAAAAAATAGTTTCTAATTCTTCTTGGTAGACGTAAATGAGTTCTTCGGACTGTTTAGAATCATCTCTTTTAATAAGAACCTCATGCTTTAGCATTATGGCTTCATCGAAACTATCATCCTTGTCTAAAACCTCATTGATGATCTCTAACGACTGATAAAGATTGCCAACCTGTACTAATGACTTAGCCTCTTCATATCGCTCGATCAACCTACCCTTGCGGGTATGAAGGTCTTGGCTGTAGGTGAGTACAGGGAATACACAAAGGCATATAATGACTAGTTTCTTCAAAATTTATGGAATCTGCATAAACTTATGTGTTTGTAGCGAAATTTTCCATTTAGGGTTGTCTTTTACGTAGTTAATGATCTCCGGAAGCATTTCTTCAGACCTATCCCATTCAGGTTGTAAATACAACATGCAATCAGGCTTTACTTGTTCAGCATGCTCTTCAGCCCATTTGAAATCACTTTTATTATAGACAACTACCTTAAGTTCGTCTGCATAAGCATAGATCTCTTTCTTTGGCTTCATGAATTTCTTTGGTGAGAAACAGATCCAATCCCAACTACCAGATAATGGATGTGCCCCCGAGGTTTCAATATTAGTATGATAACCTTCTCTTCTAAGGGCTTCAGTCAAATGATCCATATTGTACATAAGGGGCTCTCCTCCAGTAATAACTGCAATTCTTGTGTCGAATTGCTTTGCTTTTTGGATAATGTCCTGAACGGATTCCTTAGGCCACTTATCGGCATCCCAACTTTCTTTGACATCGCACCAGACGCAACCCACATCGCAACCTCCTGTCCTAATGAAGTAAGCTGGCGAACCGGTGTAAAAACCTTCGCCCTGAATGGTATAAAACGCTTCCATGATCGGAAGCATGGTTTCTTTTTCTTTCATATCAACTTTTTTAAAGCAGGTGGCTGTAACTGCTGACCCTTATAATTCAAACAAACCAAAGGAGATTCCCTCCTACGCGGGGATTATGTGGAGTATTGAATTGGTTTTAAACTAGTTTTTGGTTAGCCAAGTAAGTGTTCCATAACAAAGAAGCAATGGTCATTGGCCCTACACCTCCAGGTACCGGAGTAATATAAGAGCACTTAGGCGCTACTTCATCGAATTTCACATCACCCTTTAATTTAAAACCCGACTTGGTCTTATCTGATGGAACTCGGTGAATACCAACATCGATAACGATCGCTCCCTCTTTCACCATGTCCTCACTCACAAATCCTTCTCTTCCTATCGCTACGATCAGAATATCAGCTTTTCTAGTGATCTCTGGCAGATTTTGAGTTCTACTATGGCAGAGCGTCACTGTAGCGTTTCCAGGATTCGAATTTCTTGACATTAGTACACTAATAGGCGTTCCAACTGTATGGCTTCTTCCGATCACTACACAATTCTTACCAGAGGTATCGATACCGTTTCTTTCCATCAAGAGCATCATACCCTTGGGAGTAGCTGGAAGTAATGTAGGTAGGTCAAGTAACATTTTACCTAGATTAGAAGGATGAAAGCCATCCACATCTTTACCAGGAAGTATGGCTTCGACCACTTTATGCTCATCGATCTGCTTAGGCAAAGGAACTTGTACAATGAAACCATCGATCTC
>CBFIDS010000060.1:0-2458 GCA_965661435.1 Roseivirga sp. | reverse complement strand
CAGACTCCAAACATCGATGCCCTTGCTAAGGAAGGCATGCAATTCCAACAATTCTATGCGGGTTCTCCTGTTTGTGCCCCTTCCAGATTCGTACTCCTCACAGGTTTGCATACAGGTCATTCTTTCATTAGAGGAAACGATGAATGGACAGAGAGAGGAAATGTCTGGAATTACAAAGAGGCTGTTAAAAACCCTCAATTAGAGGGGCAAAGACCCATTCCTGATTCAGTCTTGCTTATGAGCGAAGTGCTTCGCGAAGCTAATTATCAAAGCGCTGTGATCGGTAAATGGGGTCTAGGAGCACCTTTCACAGAGGGTGTACCTAATCAACAAGGCTTCGATTATTTCTATGGCTATAACTGCCAAAGACAGGCTCACAATTTATATCCTGTTCATTTGTGGGAGAACGAGCGCAAGGTTCCTTTAAACAATGACACCATTCCACCAGGAACTAAACTTTTGGCAAATTCTGACCCAAATTCAGTCGAAAGTTACTTTATGCAACGGCAACAAGACTATGGCCCGGCCAGAATGCATGAAAGTGCCATTGACTTTATTAAAAAGAGAAATAAAGAAGATCCATTCTTGCTTTATTATGCCTCTCCTCTACCCCATGTGCCCTTACAAGTACCAGATGAGTATGTAGAAAAGTATAGAGCGATCATCGGTGAAGAAGAGCCTTATTTAGGACAGAATGGTTATTTCCCACATCGTTATCCCAAAGCTGCTTACGCAGGCATGATCGATTATTTGGACCATCAAGTCGGAGAATTAATTCAAACCTTAAAGGATGAAGGGATCTATGAAAATACACTCATCATCTTTACTTCTGACAACGGCCCTACCTACGCAGGAGGCGTGGATGCAGAATATTTCAACAGTGCGGGTCAATTCCCTAATGATTACGGAAGAACAAAAGGTTTCACTTACGAAGGTGGAATTAGGGTGCCGATGATCGCCTCATGGCCGGGAAAGATCGCACCTGGAAGTAAAACTGATCATATCAGCGCCTTTTATGACATTCTGCCCACAGTGGCTGAAGCATCTGGACTAAGTGCACCTTCAGGAATAGATGGTAAAAGTTTCTTATCTGTATTGAAAGGCGAAGAGCCTGTAAACTCACATGAATATCTCTACTGGGAGTTTCCGAGTTATAATGGACAACAAGCTGTTCGAATGGGGAAATGGAAAGGCATAAGAACCAATATGATGGATGGCAATCTTGCTATTCAATTATATGACATAGAAACGGACCCTCAAGAAACGAATGACCTTTCAGCTGAATTTCCAGAAGTAGTCGATATGATCAATATGGCAATGCTGGAAGCTCATGAAGATGCAGTGATCCCTAAATTCAGAATTCCAGTGATCTCAAACGAAGAAAAAGATGGCGAAAAATCAAAACAAGACCACGGAAAACGAGAATAGCGTAGATGACTTTTTGAACACGGTAAAAGACGAAAAGAAAAGAGCCGATAGCTTTGATATCAAAGAAATGATGGAAAGACTGACTGGTCATCCGGCAAAAATGTGGGGAGGTTCTATCATAGGTTTTGGCACCTATCATTACAAGTATGATAGTGGCAGAGAAGGTGATTTTCTGAAAGTCGGTTTCTCTCCGCGAGCTTAAAAACTCACCCTATATATCATGCCTGGATTCAATAGGTATGATGAACTGATGAAAGAACTAGGCAAACACAAAACAGGAAAATCTTGCCTTTACGTCAAGAAATTAGAAGACGTAGATAAGAATAAGTTAGAAATCCTCATCAAAGAATCTTATGACTACATGACGAAAAAGTACGGTTAAGCCACTACTTTTTCTGCCCACTCTGGCTTTGTAGTTCTTACTTTTGCCTTCAACTCGTTGAGAATATTATAGAGTCCAAAGTAAGTACGGTTGATATACAGACCATCTCTTGCTCCTCTTGCTCTTTCAGAATTTCTAAACTTCTTAGATTCTGAGATCACCTCTCCCATTTGGAAGATCTGATGGAAATATTCGTCATCGCCAAAATCGAACTCATCTTGATGAAACGGTTTTCCCAATAAGCCCATCATATCTTTGATCACCCCAGAGAAATAAGCTTTATCCTCTGCCGTATCATCATCATAAATGAACTGAAGCTGTTTGAACTTATCTACTAATTGGTCATCTGCTGTGAGCAGGTCCTTTCTGATCAAACTAAAATATGGTTCATAGAACTGATCTGGAATCTCTTTTACACATCCAAAATCAATCACTCCTAAATTACCATCATCGTCTATGATGAAGTTACCAGGGTGAGGATCTGCATGAACTTGTTTAAGGCTATGGATCTGGTAATCGTAAAAGTCCCACATTGCCTGTCCAACTTTATTACGGGTCTCTTGGTCGGGATTCGCTTTAATGAATTCTTTAAGCACTTTTCCATCCATCCAGTCCATTGTTATCACACGGTGAGAGGAAAGATCTGGA
>CBFIDS010000059.1:0-9947 GCA_965661435.1 Roseivirga sp. | reverse complement strand
TTATCGCAATTCAAGTTTGAGCTAGCTCAAGACAGAATTGCCAAGTACCCAACAGAAAACAGAGATGATTCAAGACTAATGGTTTTACACCGTGAGTCAGGTGAAATCGAACACAAATCCTTTACCGACATTGTTGATTATTTCAATGAAGGTGATGTTATGGTCAATAACGACACTAAGGTGTTTCCAGCAAGGCTTTATGGCCAGAAGGAAAAAACTGGCGCCCAGATCGAAGTGTTTTTGTTGAGAGAACTCAATAGAGAAATGCACCTTTGGGATGTATTAGTTGATCCAGCTAGAAAGATCCGTGTAGGCAACAAGCTTTACTTCGGTGAAGGAGAATTAGTTGCTGAAGTAATCGACAACACTACTTCTAGAGGAAGAACAATACGTTTCTTGTTCGATGGTACCGATGAGGAATTTTATAAGACCGTTGATACTTTAGGAGAGACCCCTCTTCCGAGAGTGATTCCAAGAGAAACTGAAGCTGAGGATAGAGAGCGCTTCCAAACCATCTATGCTAAACATGTTGGAGCTGTTGCAGCCCCAGTAGCAGGCTTACACTTTACTCAGCAAGTTTTGAAAAGATTAGAGATCAAAGGCATTGATGTGACTCCAGTTACTTTGCACATTGGTCTTGGTACTTTCAGACCAGTTGATGTAGAAGACCTAACGAAACATAAAATGGATTCTGAGCACTATAACATTGAAGAGCCTACAGCTAAACTGGTGAACAGAGCTTTGGATGAGAAGAAGAGAGTATGTTCAATAGGTACTACTTCAATGAGGGCTTTGGAATCTTCAGTTTCTGCAGGTGGTAGATTAAAAGCTAACGAGGCATGGACAGACAAGTTCATCTTCCCTCCTTACGAATTCAAGATCACCAATGCTCTTTTAACTAACTTCCATTTACCAGAGTCAACTTTATTGATGCAGGCATCTGCTTTTGCAGGATACAAGCACATTATGGAAGCTTACAAAGTAGCGATCAAAGAAAAATACAGATTCTTCAGTTATGGTGATGCCATGCTGATCATCTAAGAATAAGATACATCCAAATGGAAAGCCTTCTTGAGAAATCAGGAAGGCTTTTTTATTTCGTTATTTAAAAAAACTGCAATCGTTTGTTTCAAATTAATTGTATTGAATGGTTTTTTCAGGAGGTAATAACGGTATTTATAGGAATTAAATTTGCCTATCATGATCAATGCCTACATAAAAGGAACAGGTGCTTATGCCCCTCCTAAAGTCTTGAAGAACGAATACTTTGAAAAAGTAGGTTCTAATGACGAGTGGATATTCAAACACCTAGGAATTAAAGAAAGAAGAGTCGTTGAAGGAGAAACCACCAGTGATTTAGCCTCAAAAGCTGGGGCTAAAGCAGTAGAAGACTCAGGTTTAAAAATATCAGAGATTGACCTAATCATATTGGCCACTGCAACGGCAGATAGACAAGCCCCTTCTTGTGCTTGTTTTGTACAAGAAAAACTCGAAGCTTTCAATGCTGTCGCTTTTGATATTTCAGCAGTCTGTTCTGGCGCTCTTTTCGCCATAAGCACAGCAGTTCAGTACATAAAATCAGGAATGTATAAAAATGTCTTGGTCATTGGTGCCGACACATTTTCAACCATCACGGACTGGGAAAGAAGAGATTCTGTCTTTTTTGGTGATGGTGCTGGCGCCATGGTAATCTCTGCCACAAATGAATCCAAAGGATTTATCGACTTCCAGCTTCATACAGATGGAAGAGGTAAAGAGCACTTCACTATACCTGCTGGGATGTCCGCCAAGCCAGCTTCTATAGAAACCATTGAAAATAGAGAGCACTATTTCAAAATGAACGGACCCGAAGTATTCAAGACGGCCGTTGAAGTGGTACCTAGCTCCATCGAAGGCATCCTTCAAAAGAATAATTATTCCATTGATGATGTTCAATTCATGCTTCCTCATCAGCCGAGCATCAAGATCCTGCAAGAAATTGCAAAGCGAGTAGGACTCCCTTTTGAAAAAGTAAAAACAAACATGGATAGATACGCCAATACTTCTGGAGGGACTATTCCAATCGTTTTGGATGAAACTGCTCGATCAGGAGAAATTAAACCAGGAGACTTAGTGCTTTTTGCAGCCGTTGGTGCTGGATGGACATGGGGAACAGCCTTATATAAATGGTAATATGCTAAAGAATAAAACATTTTTGATCACAGGCATTGCAGACGATCAGTCGCTTGCAATGTATACCGCAAAAGAAATTCTTAAACAGAATGGTCAGGTCGTCTGCACTGGCCTGGGTGAAACTCAATTCCATGAAAACCTTTCAGAAAGAGCCAAAGAGTTCTTAAACGGCACTTACAAAGAATTTGAAAAAGCCGTTAAGAGTGAGCTCCCAAATACCCGTTGTTACAAACTGGATGTGACACTGGATGAAAGTATGGATGAATTTGCCAAAGCACTAAAAGACCAAAACATCCAACTTGATGGTTTGCTTCATGCCATCGCCATGGACAAAACAATTAGAAATAAACGGGTCAAGCCTTTGCTAGAAGTGACGAGAGAAGAATTTTGTGATACAATGGATGTTTCAGCCTATTCTTTGGTCAGACTAACACATTATCTAATTAAATATAATGTACTGGCCCCAGCTGCTTCTATTTGTTCATTAAGCTATATAGCTGCAGAGAAAGTCACCTTCCATCCATATAGAAATATTAGTATAGCAAAAGCCGCACTGGAAAGAATAACAATTGAATTAGCGGATGAACTCGGTAAGAAAAATGGCACTAGAGTGAATGCCATTAGGTTCTCACCCTTCTTAGGAAGTAAAGCGGGCAACGCCACATTAACCGAGAAAGATATAGAAATATCTAATAGAACGAGTCCGCTAGGTAATGCAAGACCTGAAGACCTAGCTTTTGAGATCGTCCATTTATTCAGACCAGAAAGCAGAATTACTGGAGAGATACGACATGTAGATGGTGGATATCACATCATTGGATAAGCAGCTCAAGATGTATGACATCATTTAAATAGTCTTGCACTTAGTGAGGGTAATAGATTCCTCAGCCATGGAGATGCCAGGCTGATCATCAAAAAATAAGATACATGACAATCGAAAGCCTTCTTGAGAAACCAGGAAGGCTTTTTATATCTTAAGGCTCCTTCTGTACTTTCTAGTTGATGAATTATTATAGATATTACTTTTCTATTGACCTAACAATTTTCAAATGGACAGAAGGGAATCATTGAAGAAAATCGCTTTTGGAAGCCTTATACCTACCCTAACCAATGGATTTAATTCCAGTTTTTTGGACCTATGGAAAACAACTTCGGTAGATTTCATGAGTGATTGGCATCGATGGCCAGATATGAAGTGGCTCGGCCCTGAGTATTGGTCGAACCCATTACAAGATTGGGAATTGATCGATGGAAAGGCTACCTGTGTCAATGCTGTGAACAATAGAAACTTTCATTTATTGACCATTCAGAAGAACGAGGATCTACTAGCTTTCGAAACCAGGGTTCATCTAGAGTTTCATAAAAGTGCAACATTAAAATGTGCGGGCTTACGATTAGGAGCCAAAGGTCCATTCCCAGATCATAGATCTGCAGCTGTTTTCGGCAATGGCCTAGACATAGGCTTAAATGAAAATATGGATCTCGTAGTTGGAGAAGAAACAATACCCACTCAAATCGATAATACAATCAAGGGACTGGTCCTGAACGTGTCTGCAAGGCCAGACGATGATAGCTTCAATTTAGAAATACAGATTCTAGATCTAGAAGGAAAGAAGATTGCCGAATACTTAAAGACTAAGATAAAGCCTGAAATCTTAACTGGGAATTTCGCTCTAGTTTCAGATTTTGATTCAAACCTTGGAGGACCTGGAATTTCTTTTTCCAATTGGAAAATTAGCTCTGATGAATTACTGGTTAATCAGAATAATACTTTTGGACCTATCTGTTTTGCCCAATACACCATCAATAAAGGAATACTAAAGATCACAGCACAATGCTGTCCTGTAGAGTCAGTTAATAACAACTTGCTGTCATTTCAAGTCAAACAAAACAATGAGTGGAAAACACTAGCCTCTGAAAAAATAAATGATTCTTCAAGAGCCATTAATTTCAGATTAAATGATTGGGATCATCAGAAGGATCTGAGTTATCAATTGTTGCTTGAACTTCCTTTAAAAAATTCAATTGAACAATTCACTTATGAAGGCACAATTGTAAAAGAACCATTTGCTCAAAACGAAATAAGGGCAGCTGTATTTAGCTGTAATTTCCATCATGGTTTCCCGGATAGTGACATCCCCGAAAACGTCTCTAAGTTAAATCCAGACATTATATTATTTCTAGGAGATCAATTCTATGAAGGTACTGGCGGTTATGGAGTTCTATCGGATGGACCACCAGATAAGTTAGTCTTAGATTATCTTAGAAAATGGTATATGTTCGGTTGGTCTTATAGAGATCTATTCAGACATAGACCCTGCGCCATAATCCCAGATGATCACGATATGTATCATGGGAATATTTGGGGAGAAGCTGGTAAAAAGGCTGACACTTCTAATGGTTTCTATGCTCCTGCTCAAGATTCAGGAGGTTACAAAATGAGTCCTGAATGGGTAAACATGGTTCAGTTTACTCAAACGAGTCACTTACCAGATGCTTTTGATCCAACTCCTGTAAAACAAGGAATCTCTGTTTATTTCACCCACTGGAATTATGGAGGGATTAGTTTCGCAATTCTAGAAGATCGAAAGTTCAAGTCTGCTCCAAAGAATGTATTACCTCCTGAAGCGGAAGTCTATAATGGATGGATCATGAATGAGGAATTTGACATTAAACAATACAAACATCTGAAAGCAGATCAATTAGGGAACAGGCAATACAAATTCTTAAATAACTGGGTAGAAGATTGGTCGAATGAAGCTGAATTTAAAGTAGCACTATCACAGACTAATTTCGCAACAGTTGCTACTTTACCTGTAGAAGAAAAAACAGGATCGAACATCCCTCGTTTGCCAATTCCAGAATATGGACAATACCCCAAAAATGAAAAGGCTACAGTGGATATGGACTCCAATGGATGGCCCTCTGCTGAAAGAGATAAAGCCATTTCTATACTCAGAAAAGGCTTTGCCTTTCACATAGCAGGAGACCAACACCTACCTACATTTATTCAATATGGCCTGGATGAACATGGCGATAGCGGTCATGCATTTGCCGGACCAGCATTGAACAATATTTGGCCTAGAAGATTTTGGCCCACTGTAGATACTTCAAAACACTCAATGAAAAACCCAGCATATTTAGGGAACCACTTAGATGGTTTTGGTAATAGAATGACAGTAAAAGCAGTCGCCAACCCCCATAAAACGGGGAAAGAACCTAAGATCATACATGACAGATCTACGGGCTTTGGATTAGTCACTTTTAATAAAGAAAAGCGCACCATAAAAACAGAATGCTGGCCGAGGTTTGTTGACCCTACCAAACCAGGAACCCAATATCCTGATTGGCCTATAGAAATACATCAATCTGAAAACTATGCCCGAAAAGCAAAAGCTTGGCTCCCCACTATTCACACTAAGAATGTTTCTAATCCCGTAATTCAAATCCGAAAAAACAATGGGGAACTTGTTTACTCCTTAAGAATCAAAGGGAATAAATTCCAAGCAAAGGTCTTTGAGAAGGGAATTTACAATATCCTCATCGAGGGTCATGAATTAGGGCAAGCCAAAGAACTAAAGTCTGTTAAAAGCAGAAAAAAGAACTCGGAGATTATTGAAATTGAATTATAAGCTTAAGTTCGTCCCTAATTTATGGAGACATTCAAGAAATACGCAGTGATAGTGGCGGGTGGAAGTGGCACTCGAATGAAGCGAGAACAGCCTAAACAGTTCATTGAATTAGCGGGCAAACCCATTTTAATGCACACGCTTTCAGTATTCAACACAGACGACATTAATATCATTCTAGTATTGCCTAAAGACCAAATATCTGTCTGGAATGAGCTGATCATGAAATACCTTTTCGATGTAACCCATAAAGTTGTTGCTGGAGGAGACACTCGATTCCAGTCTGTAAAAAATGGACTTGATTTTATTGAAGAGGAAGAGGGGCTTGTTGCTATTCACGATGGTGTAAGACCATTGATAGAGTTAGAGATCATTGAAGAATCTTTTAGGACAGCAGAGAAATATGGCAATGCGATCACCAGCCTGCCTTTAAACGATTCTATCAGATCTGTAGATGGTATTGAAAATCGACTTGAAGATCGATCTAAGTTTCGACTCATTCAAACCCCTCAGACCTTTCAATTAAACTTGATCAAAGAAGCCTTTCAACAAAATTACGAGACGAGCTTCACAGATGACGCTTCAGTTTTAGAAAAACGAGGACATACCATAAACTTGATCCAAGGAAGCTTTCAAAACATCAAGATCACAACACCAGAAGATCTGATTATTGCAGAATCATTCCTGAGTATATAAAGTCGGCTTGATAAGAAGCATTTTTTAGCTAAATTATTGCTCTTTAATTTTACGGATGAGACGCGCCATTTCAACTACGTTAGTAGGGTTTACCCTATTGTTTTTTACACTAAGCTGTTCACAAAATTCAGAAAGTGAATGGATAGACCTTTTCAATGGTGAAAACCTAGAAGGATGGGTACCCAAGATCACAGGTTATCCAACAGGAGAGAATTATGGTAGTACTTTCAGAGTAGAAGACGGATTGCTTACTGTTTCCTATGAAAACTATTACAGATTCGACAATAGATTCGGTCACCTGTTCTATGAACAACCTTTCGAAAGCTATCACCTAAAGATCGAATACCGCTTTATTGGAGAGCAAGTAGAGGGTGGAGCCCAATGGGCTTTGAAAAATAGTGGGGTCATGATCCACTCTCAAGACCCATACAGCATGGGAGAGCAACAAGACTTTCCTATTTCATTAGAAGCACAATTTTTAGGTGGCTTAGGTCAAGGACCTAGACCCACAGGCAACCTTTGTACTCCTGGTACGCATGTAAGAATGAATGGTGAGTTGGTCGAAACACATTGCATCAATGCGGAGGCACCTACCTATCATGGAGAAGAATGGGTGACCATGGAGATCATTGTGGATGGCATGCAGATCGCTCATGTAATAGAAGGAGACACTATAATTTCTTACTCCGACCCTATCGTTGGTGGGGCGGTAGTGAATAATGTTAAGCCAGGAGCAAAAAATGATGGCCAACCTCTGACTGGTGGCTTCATAGCGCTACAAAGCGAGAGTCACCCAATTCAATTCAGAAAAGTGGTGATCAAGGAATTGAACAAACAATAGGAGATACTAAAACTAAAAACTATGAATCAATCGGGAATCACCATTAGACTGAGTGTTATGATGTTCCTCCAGTTTTTTATTTGGGGAGGATGGTTTGTGACGCTAGGTTCATATTTGGGCAATAACTTATCGGCCACAGATGCTCAGTCGAGTATGGCTTTTTCAACCCAATCGTGGGGAGCGATCATCGCTCCTTTTATTATTGGACTAATCGCAGACAGGTACTTTAATGCGGAAAGGATACTTGCATTACTTCACATTGCAGGTGCGGTTCTCATGTACCTGATGTTTCAGTCTACAGATTTTTCTAACTTCTATCCTTATGTTTTAGCATATATGATCTTATACATGCCAACCTTGGCATTGGTCAATTCTATCTCATTTAGACAGCTAACTGATCCCTCAAAGCAGTTTTCTAAGATCAGAGTTTTTGGAACTATAGGATGGATCTTAGCAGGGCTTGTGATCAGCTATGTTTTTTCATGGGACTCCCAAGAAGCTGCGCAGGCAGGAATGCTTAAAAATACCTTTTTAATGACATCAATAGCAGCTGGAATCCTTGGCATCTACAGCTTTACCTTGCCAAAAACACCACCAAGAGTTGATAAATCAGAAAAAGTTAAAATCTCAGATATTTTGGGATTAGATGCCTTGAAATTATTAACGAATAGAAATTTTGCCATCTTTTTCTTTTCCTCTGTACTCATTTGTATCCCTCTTGCATTCTACTACCAGCAAACTAATCCATTTCTATTAGAAATAGGTGTAAGCAATGCCACAGGGAAACAGACTCTGGGACAAATATCGGAAGTGATCTTTATGCTTCTTCTTCCTGTCTTTCTAACTAGATATGGCATTAAAAAGACCTTACTATTTGGAATGTTAGCATGGGCCATTCGCTATGCCTTGTTTGCTTTTGGAAATGCAGATGAAGGTGTTTGGATGCTTTTAATAGGGATTGCATTACATGGAATTTGCTATGATTTCTTCTTCGTGTCAGGCCAGATCTATACAGACTCTAAAGCAGGAGAGAAATTTCAAAGTTCAGCTCAGGGCTTAATAACCCTAGCTACCTATGGCGTTGGAATGCTCATTGGTTTCTGGGCCGCTGGTCAGATCTCAGAAATGTATACTAATGCAGACGGAACTCATCTTTGGGAGAACATTTGGTTGTTACCTGCAGGATTCTCTGTGGTTGTGTTCCTCATCTTTGCATTTGCCTTTAAAAACGAAAAAGTAGAATATAAGAACGACTAAGATTTATGGCGCATAGAAAGATCCGAATGGGAATGATCGGGGGAGGCTTAAGCTCCTTCATTGGAATTGTACATAGAATAGCCTCTTATACAGGTGAAGAATATACGCTAGTTGGAGGTGCTTTCGATACAGATCATGATAGAGCTCTAGAATTCGCAAGAAAATTAGAGCTAGATGAGAGTCGAACTTACCCAGACATTGACACCTTCATTGAAAAAGAGAAGGCTTTACCTGATGAGGAGAGAATTGAATGTGTCGTTGTAGTAACACCTAATTTCCTTCACTACCCAATGGCTAAACAACTTATTACCAATGGGTTCAATGTGATCTGTGAAAAGCCAATGACCAATACGGCTGCTGAAGCCATTGAGTTAGAAGAATTGGTAAAGAAACACAAGGTAGTTTTTGCTCTGACCCATACTTACACTGGTTATCCAATGGTTCGCCAGATGAAAACCATGATTGCTGAAGGAATACTTGGGAAAGTTCAGAAGGTGGACGCTCAATATTATCAGGGGTGGATCAACCCCGTAATTCATGACAAAGAAAAACGCAAGAACGTTTGGCGATTGGACCCACAGAAAGCTGGGCAGAGCTGTTGCATGGGAGACATTGGTGTGCACGCCTTCAACATGATAGAGTATACAACAGGCCTAAAAACGCTTAAGGTCTTATCTGATGTAGATACACTTTATGACGACAACCCTTTGGATGTTGACGGTACGGCACTTTGTAAATTCGACAATGGAGCGAAAGGTTTGGTCAGGGCCAGTCAAATTGCCACTGCTGAAGAAAATAACTTTACAGTTGCTGTTTACGGAACTAAAGGTAGCCTTAAATGGGAACAAGAGAATCCCAATTATCTCTACCACTTGGAAGAAGGACAGCCAATGAAAGTGCTTAAACCAGGACATGAGTATAATGGTGAATTGGCAACCATCAGCACCAAGATGGCACCTGGTCATCCTGAAGGTATTTTCGATTCTATGGGAAATATCTATTTGGGTACAGCTAAAGCCATTAGAGGTGAAGACTATTTGGAAGGCGCCTTCCCAAATATTCGTGATGGTGTTCGAGGAATGAAATTTATTGAGGCAGTATTAGCTTCTGCCAAAAATGGAAATGTGTGGACAGAAATAGATGACTAAGATGAAGACGATTAAAGGACCCGCAATATTTTTAGCGCAGTTTGCAGATGACACAGCACCTTTCAATAGCCTGCCGAATATTGCAAAATGGGCAGCCGATTTAGGCTATAAAGCAGTACAGATCCCTACTTGGGATAGTAGATTAATTGATTTAGACAAAGCAGCAGAAAGCAAGACCTACTGTGACGAACTAAAAGGAACTCT
>CBFIDS010000058.1:0-8717 GCA_965661435.1 Roseivirga sp. | reverse complement strand
TATATTTGCAGCCAATTTGAATGTCAATGGTTTACGTCAGTAGGAAAGAACACTTTAACGCAGCGCATAAGCTATATAATCCGAACTGGAGCGAAGAGAAAAATATAGAAGTTTTTGGACCATGCGCCAATGTCAACTGGCATGGGCATAATTTCGAGTTGATCACCACTGTAAAGGGGATCCCTGATTCTGAAACAGGGTTTGTAGTTGATCTAAAGCAACTTTCTTCGCTGATCAGAGAAGAGGTTATTGACAAAGTCGATCATAAAAACCTCAATTTGGATGTAGATTTCATGAAAGGGAAAATGGCTAGCTGTGAGATCTTGGTGATGGAATTCTGGAAGATCTTGGCCCCTAAAGTAAAAGAGATCACCAATGATGGCGACCTCTATTCTTTAAAACTTTATGAAACTCCTAGAAACTTTGTAGAATACTTCGGTTAAACGAAGTCACTCTTAAATGGCCGATTTCTCTAAGCCACCTTTAATTTCTTGAATTTAGACTTCTCGAATTTCTCTTTTGCATAATCTTTATCAATGATCAATTCTTTGGTCTCGCTATCAGAAGGTAATTCGAACATCGCATCTGTCATGATAGCCTCACAGATGGATCTTAAACCTCTAGCTCCTAATTTGAACTCCATTGCCTTTTCAACAATATAATCTAAAGCATCAGGTTCGAATTCTAGGCCTTTCTCTTCCATATCGAACAGTTTAGTGTACTGTTTGATCAGAGCATTTTTAGGAGTAGTTAATATGTTTTTAAGAATCTCTGGATTCAACGGATTCAAATGTGTGACGATAGGTAGTCTACCGATCAATTCAGGGATCAACCCGAAATTTTTAAGATCCTGAGCATTGATGTATTGATGCAGGTTGTCTTTGTCTACAACTGTGTCTTCTTGAGAAACTGTAAAACCTAGTGGTTGAGTGTTCAGACGGTTCGCTATATGTCTGGCGATTCCATCAAATGCTCCTCCACAAACGAATAGAATATTGTCTGTGTTTACAGAGATCATCTTTTGGTCAGGATGTTTCCTCCCACCTTGAGGCGGAACATTCACGGCTGTACCTTCCAAAAGCTTTAAAAGAGCTTGCTGAACTCCCTCACCACTTACATCTCTTGTGATAGATGGGTTGTCTGATTTTCTGGCAATTTTATCGATCTCATCTATGTAGATAATACCTCTCTCTGCAGATTCAACATCGTAATTAGCAGACTGCAGAAGTCTTGTTAGAATACTTTCAACATCTTCTCCTACGTATCCTGCCTCTGTTAAAACCGTTGCATCGGCTATACAAAATGGTACCTGTAGAATTTTAGCTAAGGTTTTAGCTATATAGGTCTTACCAGTTCCTGTTTCTCCAACCATGATGATATTGGATTTTTCAATCACAATATCATCATCATTAGTTTTTTGAATTAGCCTTTTGTAGTGGTTGTAAACAGCCACAGAGATTACTTTTTTAGCCTCATCCTGACCTACTACATACTGATCGAGATACTTTTTCATCTCTATCGGTTTGATCAAGTTGAACTTAGGAGAATCTTCTGAAGTCTTTGTTTTAAGTTCTTCAGATAGAATCTGTTTGGCTTGAGTAATACAATGATTACAGATATGAGCATGAATACCCGATATCATTAAGTCAACATCTTTTTTATTTCGTCCGCAGAACGAACAAGTAACCTCTGCCATGACTATTATTTTTTAGTAAGTACTTCGTCAATAAGACCGTACTCTTTTGCATCAGCCGCACGCATCCAAAAATCTCTATCCGAGTCCTTTTCGATCTTTTCGTACTTCTGACCTGTATGTTTTGCTAATATTTCGTAGAGATCTTTTCTCAACTCTTGCATTTGTTTCAAGGTGATCTCCATATCGCGAGACTGACCTTGCATGCCCCCGCTTGGCTGATGAATCATTATTCTTGCATGAGGAAGAGCAGCTCTTTTACCTTCAGCACCGGCACTCATCAGTACCGCACCCATTGATGCTGCCATTCCTGTACAAATAGTTGCAACGTCTGGTTTTACGAACTGCATTGTGTCGTACATACCAAGGCCAGCATAAACTGACCCACCTGGGCTATTGATATACATGGTGATATCTCTAGTTGGATCAGTAGACTCTAAGAACAATAATTGCGCAGTAATAATATTGGCAATGTTTTCATCAACTCCTGTACCTAGGAATATGATTCTATCCATGATCAATCTGGAGAAAACATCGATCTCTGCAAATCGAGTGGGTCTTTCCTCAATTACCGATCGGGTCATGTTTTCTACATGATTGGCGTAAGCATCTACTGTTGTTCCGCTAACTCCTTGATTATGAATTGCGTACTTTCTGAATTCTTCTTTATTGATCATTAGTTTTGTAAACCTTTAACTAAACAAAATTAAAAAAAAAGCCCTTCCGAGAAAGGACTTTATTCTAACATCTTAAAAGTGGCAATAGTTCTGCTTATTGCTCAACAATTTCTTTGAATTTATCTAAGCTGATTGTTTTGTGTTTTATCTCGATCTTATCCTTAACAAATTCTAACACTTTCTCTTGTTGAACTTGCTCAGCCATCTTCATATAATTCTGACCATTTTCACCTTGAAGATAATGCTCAACGAAGGAATCCATTTGATCAGTCATTGAACCCATTCCTGAACCCATGAATTGTTGCTCGATCATTCTAGTAGTTGCCTCTCTAATATCTTCATGCTCCGGCTTGATCTCATTGTCTTTGGAGACCTGTCCCGAGATCAAGTTCCAACGTAATTGATCTGCGTAGAGATGATACTCTTTTTCAAGATCAGCATCACTTACCTTGCCTTCGCTTGATAGCTTTAACCATTCTTTCAAGAACTCATCAGGAAGGTTGATCTTAGCGGTCTCGATCAGTTTGTCTTGAATATTCTTATTTAACCATGCAATGGTTTCTCTAGAATAATTCTCACTGATCGTATCTGTGATTTTAACTCTGAATTCTTCTTCTGAACCGACAGTGTTTGGTCCAAATGTTTTATCGAAGAGTTCTTGATCAATGTCAGCTAATTCTCTTCTATTCACATTTTTGACTTCAAAATTGAAATTGGTGTCAATTCCATCAATTTCATCTTCTGTTTTCCCTATCTGTGACGCTTGTTCTGCCTTAGTTTTATAGAGCTTTGAAAGGTCTATTTTAATGATATCGCCCGACTTCTTACCAATGAACTTTTTCGCATTAGCTTTTGTGAAATCGACTGGATCAATAGTGGTTTCGTTAGAAATATCAGATGATTCTTGAGATAAGGTTCCGAAAAGCATATCGCCTTCCTCGCTCACATCAGGATTAGTCATTTTTCCAAACTGAGTTCTAACATTGTCAACAGTCTCATCAATGACCTTGTCATTAACCTCAATGTCATATTGAGTCAACTTCAATTTCTTATCTAAGTCAACCTTGAAATCATCTACAAGTCCAACTTTATATTCAAAGTCGAACTCTGATTGGTTTTCCCAATCGATGGTTTCTACTTGTTGTCTGTTTGGAATTGGCTCCCCCAAAATCTGAAGCTCATTGTCTTTGATGTATTCTTGAATAGCATGACCAACAATATGATTGATCTCTTCAACCAAGATTGAAGTGCCATACATCTTTTTGATAAGACCTTGAGGAACCTTGCCAGGTCTAAAACCTTTGATGTTGGCTTTTTTACTGTGGTCCTTAATCTTTTCGTCTACCTTAGATTGATAATCAGCTTCGTTTAAATTAACTTTAATTGAAGCTACATTTGAATCTTTTTTGTCTAGAGTAATGTTCAAAGCTCTATTGTTTTTGTTAGTAAATAAAAACCCTCAAATCTTACGACCGAGGGTTCAATTTGTGCGGATGGAGGGACTCGAACCCCCATGCCCGGAGGCGCTAGATCCTAAGTCTAGTGCGTCTACCAATTTCGCCACATCCGCTCGTTGTTTCGAAATGGATTGCAAAGGTAAATCAAATACCTTTATAGTCAATAATTAGTTTGTATATTTTTTTAAAAGTAATGACCTTTCTTTAAAGTAATTCGGGAATATGATTGCAGTTGACGTAGAAGAGGAACGAAAAGAGATATTAAGGAGATATCGAAGACTGCTTAAGAAAGCAAAACCTTTCCTAAAAGATGATGATGCCAAGCTGATAAAAAAGGCTTTTAACCTCTCGTTAGAAGCACATAAAGAAATGCGCAGAAAGTCTGGTGAGCCTTATATTTTTCATCCATTGGCTGTGGCTGAAATATGTGTAGAGGAAATAGGTTTAGGTACAACTTCAATAGTAGCTGCTCTGATGCATGATGTGGTGGAAGATACCGAAATTGAACTAGATGAAATCAAGGAAGATTTCGGCCCGAAGGTGTCTAAGATCATAGACGGCTTAACAAAGATCTCTGGAGTATTTGAGCATGGGAGTTCTCAGCAAGCTGAAAATTTCAGAAAAATGCTGCTCACACTCTCTGAAGATGTACGTGTGATCTTGGTGAAACTAGCGGATAGACTACATAACATGAGGACGCTTGAGAGTATGCCTAGGCACAAGCAGCTCAAAATAATTTCAGAGACTATTTACTTATATGCGCCTCTCGCACACCGACTAGGGTTGTATGCCATTAAATCCGAGTTAGAAGATCTTTGGCTGAAATACACAGAACCTGAAGTCTATGATGAGATAGTTGAAAAAGTAGCAGAAAGTAAAGTTTCAAGAAATAGATTCATTAAGAGCTTTATAAATCCAATTGTAGATGAGCTAGACAAAACCGGATTTAAATACATGGTGAAAGGTCGACCCAAGTCTATTTATTCGATCTGGAACAAGATGAAGAAACAAAGCATCCCTTTCGAGGAAGTTTATGATCTTTTTGCAGTACGAATAATTATTGAAACACCTCAGGAACAAGAAAAGTCAGCTTGCTGGCAAGTTTATTCAGTGGTTACAGATTTCTATACGCCTAATCCAGATAGACTTAGAGACTGGGTAAGTACTCCAAAAGCCAATGGATACGAATCATTGCATACGACAGTAATGAGTCGAAAGGGAAAATGGGTAGAGGTTCAGATTCGAACGAAACGTATGGACGACATAGCTGAAAAAGGATATGCGGCTCACTGGAAGTACAAAGACGGTATGAGCCCTTTACAAGCTTCAGGCCTGGAAAGCTGGATTCATAAGGTCAGAGAGATGCTGGAACAAAATGACAGTAATGCCATTGAGTTTGTTGATGATTTCAGGTCAAATCTTTTCAATGAAGAAGTCTTTGTCTTTACACCGAAAGGTGATTTGAAAATACTCCCATTTGGGGCAACATCTCTAGACTTTGCTTTTGACATTCATACTGAAATAGGTGCAAAATGCCTAGGTGCAAAAGTGAATAATAAGCTGGTGCCATTAAACTATGCACTCAGAAATGGAGATCAGATTGAAATACTTACTTCAAACAAGCAAAAACCAAATGAAGATTGGTTGAGGTTTGTAGTTACTTCTAAAGCCAGATCCAAAATTAAGGACACATTAAAAGAGGCTAAAAAGGAGGCCATGATCGATGGTAAGGAAATTGTTCAGCGTAAGCTGAAGCAAATGAAAGTACCATTCGATGGAGATGTTGCTAATCAGCTTCGGGCTTATTTTGAGGAGAAAACAGTTAGTGATTTTTATTATAAGGTCGGGAAAGGATCTATTGACCCTTCGCAAATCAAAAACTTTCAGGACTTTAAAAAAGAGCGGCAGAAAACACTTAGAGTTAAGTCGAAAAGTTTTGAATACTCAGATGACTTTAAAAAGGTAGAAAATCCAGGGAAAGACATTTTATTAATTGGTGAAGACCTCGACATACTTGATTACAGATTTGCCAAATGTTGTAATCCAATCCCCGGAGATGATGTTTTCGGATTTATCACTGTTAACGAGGGAATTAAAATTCACAGGACCACTTGTCCTAATGCACCTGAATTACTCTCTCGACATGGGAATCGTATAGTGAAAGCTAAATGGATGTCGCAACAGCAAAACGCTTTCCTGGCAGTCCTTAGAATTATTGGTACAGATAGGGTCGGATTAATGAGGGATGTTACCGATATTATCTCCAGTGAGTTAAAAGTAAATATGCAGTCGATCAGCATCGATACAGAAACGGGAATCTTTGATGGACAAATTAGGTTATTCATAAATAATGTGAAAAACTTAGAAGAGCTGATTCAAAAGCTGGAAAAAGTGACTGGCGTAATGAGAGTTACTAGACATGACAGCTCCGAAGATATATAACTTACCGATTAATTAAACTATCTTATATTTGCACCCTAATAATCAGGAATGGCATTAAATCCCAAAGCATTTGAACAGGTTAAGCAGATTTTCACTGCTTATCTGGAAAACAAAGGTCTTCGTAAGACACCTGAGAGATTTGCTATTCTAGAGGAGATCTATTCAAGGGATGGCCATTTCGATGTGGAGTCTTTGTACATCAGTATGAAGAACAAGAATTATAGAGTTTCAAGAGCTACAGTGTATAACACTTTAGATCTATTAGTTGAATGCGATTTGGTAACAAAGCATCAGTTTGGAAAGAACATGGCTCAATATGAGAAGTCTTATGGTTTCAAACAGCATGATCATATTCTGATGATGAACTCATCAGATGTGATTGAGTTTTGTGATCCAAGGATTCAGAACATTAAGAATACATTAGAAGAAATGTTCGATATCGATATCATGCATCACACGTTATATTTCTTTGCCAAGCCAAAAAACGAAAAGAAAGACTAGAATGGGTTTAAGTCAAGAGACTAAAGAAGGTGTTTTAATCCTTCATTTAGAAGGTAATTTAATTGGTGAAGAAATTGGGTCAAGAGTACTAGACGCAGCCAATGATGCTATTAATCAAGGCATACATTTGTGTGTGGTGGATATTTCTGAAGTAAAATACATAAATAGTAGTGGGATAGGCGTACTTATAACATTACTCACAAAATTTAGGAACAAAGAGGGAGAGATTATTGTAGTCAATCCCTCAGAGCACGTGAACAAGCTTTTAATGATCACAAAACTCACAGCAATTTTTAAAATAGCAGATTCCGTAGACGCTGCGGTTAAGCAGTTGATATCAAGATAGAGCAAAAACAATGAAAGTAGATGTCCTTTTAGGTTTACAATGGGGAGATGAAGGGAAAGGTAAGATAGTAGACTACCTTGCACCTAAGTACAATGTCGTAGCGAGATTCCAAGGAGGGCCTAATGCAGGTCATACGCTAGAATTCGATGGACATAAGCATGTATTGCATCAAATACCATCAGGTATCTTCAGAGATCAGATCAAGAATATAATAGGAAATGGAGTAGTCTTAGATCCTGTCATCTTTAAAAAAGAGATTGAAGGACTATCATCGTTTAATGTTGATTTCAAAAAGAACCTCTTTTTATCCAAAAAAACGCAACTGATCCTTCCTTCCCATAAGTTGCTAGACGCAGCTTATGAAAAGTCGAAAGGCAAGGATAAAATCGGCTCAACACTTAAAGGTATTGGTCCATCTTATCAGGATAAGATCGCTAGGAATGGATTAAGGGTTGGAGATATTGTTGCCCCTGGTTTCGAAGAACGTTACAGAAACCTTGTAGACAAGCATGAAAGAATTCTTCAGCATTATGAGTTCGAATACGATTTGGCAGAAGCAGAAGCTCCATTCTTTGAAGCTGTAGAATTTTTGAAAGGGTTTAATCTTGTTAATTCAGAATATGAAATTAATAAGAGTATCAATTCCGATGAAACAATACTGGCAGAAGGTGCTCAAGGCTCTTTGTTAGATATTGATTTCGGTAGTTACCCATATGTAACGAGTTCTAATACAATGACAGCTGGTGCTTGTACCGGACTGGGTGTGGCACCTAAGAATATCGGAGAGGTCTTTGGTATTTTCAAAGCCTATTGTACTAGAGTAGGCGGAGGGCCTTTCCCTACAGAGCTATTTGATGCTACTGGTGAAGAAATTCAGAAAGAAGGCCACGAGTTTGGTGCAACTACTGGAAGGCCTAGAAGGTGCGGGTGGTTAGACCTTCCTGCTCTTAAATATGCGATCATGATAAATGGTGTTACTCAGCTGTTCATGATGAAAGCAGACGTACTTTCTATACTCGATGACATTAAAGTTTGTACCCATTACAAGTTGAAGAATGGCACTCTAACAGAAGAAATGCCTTTTCAATTATTGGATGAGGAAATAGAACCTGTTTATAAAACACTTGAGGGGTGGAAGATAGATATCACTGCTGTGAAGTCTGAAGAGGATATGCCTGCTGAGTTGAAAGCCTATATTAAGTTTATTGAGGAAGAAACAGGGGTGCCTATCACGATTGTTTCTGTGGGTCCAGATCGTACTCAGACAATTATTTCCTAGTCAATGAGCTCGTTTAGAAATACTTATGAATAATTCATAAGTATTTCTGTTTTTAGCTTTCCTGAAAAGAATTATTGCATTACCTTTGTCGTCCCTTACGGGGAAACAGCAAGTCAAGCAGAATTTAAATAAAAAAACTTTTAAATAATTTTTTCTAAACTTTGCTGAGATTAAAATAACTTCCCTACCTTTGCATCCGCTTTCGGGGCTAGGGAGAAGCGAAAGGGAAAAATAGGAGGGCTTACAACGGTAAGTTCTTTAAAGTTTAAAAGGGGCTAGGGCCTTATTTTAGACAACGTTTACTGCGAGGGATCGGCATTTA
>CBFIDS010000057.1:0-4517 GCA_965661435.1 Roseivirga sp. | reverse complement strand
GAAAAGGTGTAGATGAACATCGTTTGTACCCCGATCCATGTAAAGGCATGAGCAAGACATATCTTTAAAAATTGAGGTAAATCTGTTTTTTGAACTTTTTTATCTGATTCAATGATCTCCTCTTCTGGCGTAAGGTCCTTGGTTTCTGTAATAAAAAGGGTAGGGATGATGGAAAACAGGAAGACTAAAATAGCGCCTGAATAGATCAGTGTATAGTTACTAATGAAGGCACCTATCAAGTAAGCCACAACACCGAAGAAACCCGAAATGGTTTGCATCCAAGTATAGCCTTTGGTTCTTACTGCTCCTTGCGGAGTCACATCAGCTATTACAGATCGAGTAGGGTTAAAGCTTATGTTGATAGCAAGATCTAAAGAGAGTGCTATGGCAATAGCGACACCAATGATCTCTTCAAAACCTAGTGCTTCACTGATCAATCCAATATTTGGGAGTGCCAAAAGCATGATCGAAGCGATTAATCCGCCAATAAGTATGAAAGGCCTTCTTCGACCACCCCAAAACCATACTTTATCGCTGACGAAACCGATGATAACTTGGCCCAAGATTCCTGCTGCAGGTCCTGCTAACCAAACATAGCCTATTTCTTCAAGAGAGAATCCAAATTTAGAATTGAGTATCCAACTCAAGGCAGCGATCTGAACCGAAAGAGCAAAGCCCATTGCGGTAGCTGGTAGACTGACAACAACAAAAAATGGTTTGGACAAATTCTTTTGGAAGTTGAGCATGGCAGAATGATTAATGAAGTAAGATAGTTCATTCTACCAATAAGAGGAATGCTAACGTTTGCATTTAAGTCGGAATTCGAATGTCTAACTTTTAAATTTAAACTCGACTCTATCTTACATTGAAAGTTGACTGACCGATCTCGTAGTTATCTGCCCAAATTTTGATCCTATGTTCTCCCTTTTCAAATTCTGAGCCCTTATCATATACAAAGCTTAGTTCTTGAAGCGAGTTATCAAAAATGATCTGTTGCATTGAGGTGTAGAATAGTTCTTGTCCATCAACCGTAAATGAACCTGATCCTTTGGCTACATCAAAAACCACATTTCCTGCTGGATCTAGGATCTGGATCATAATGCGATGGCTGCCAGCAGGGGCCACTTCATTATCAGCCAAATTGAATGTTATTTTCACTTTCTCTGCTTGACGCTGTCTAAAGTCGCCTTCTCGTTCTCTGCCTCTAGAATTAACATTATATAACTCAATGTTTTCAGCCTTTAATTTTGCAGCTAAGTTGATTCTTTGTTGAAGTTGTTCTTGTCTTTGCTTTGCCTCATTGATCGTTGCAGAAAGCTCGTTCTGTTCCTCCTTAAGTTCATTATTCTCTACTAATAATTCGGAATTGACTTTCTTGAGTTGCACAATCTCTTCATCCTTGGCTAATAGAAGTTCTTCATAACCAGTTACTTTTCTATCTAATCTTTGGATCAAGGCTTTATTAGCAACTCTTGTTCTTTGCAATTGATCTCTTTGAGAAGTAATTGAATCTTTTAATGTGACAAGAGAGTCTATATCACCACCAAGCTGAGCAATTTCAGTAATTCTTCCGTTGAGCTCAACGGAAATACTATCTAACTTGGTGGTCAAAGTTGTTCTTGTGGTATCATATTCTGCTTGTAGCTCTTCTCGTGCTTGATAATCCAAATAGATCTTAAATCCTGATCCAAACGCTATGATCACAATCGCAACGATCAGTATAATTCTGATCTGATCTCTTTTCCCTTTATTCTTTGCTTCCTCACTCATAATTTCTTGGTCTTAGACCAACATTCTAACGACCTTAAGGTTAAATATTGGGCGAATTACCTAAACTTTTTTAAATAAGTCAAAACTCTACTTATGCCAGATGCAATTAGCTTAGATAAATCTTACTGGACGGAAAGATATGAACATAATCAGACGGGTTGGGATATTGGTGATGTATCTACACCGATCAAGGAATTTATTGATCAGATAGATAATAAGAACCTGAAAATCTTGATTCCGGGTGCCGGTAATTCATACGAAGCTGAATATTTTCATAAGCTGGGATTCCGAAATGTTTGGGTGGCAGATATCTCAAAAATCCCATTAGAACATTTAAGACAGAGGGTCCCAGATTTCCCAAAAAACCAGCTGCTTAATCTAGATTTTTTCGTTTTAGAAGATAAATACGATCTGATCATTGAACAGACCTTTTTTTGTGCGCTTGAACCTAGACTTAGGAAGAATTATGTAACCCAGATGAATGACTTGCTGAATAACGATGGAGAATTGGTTGGCTTATTATTCAATGCCTCGTTAAATGATGATAAGCCTCCATTTGGAGGTAATAAAGAAGATTACATTGAGCTGTTTGAAGAGCATTTTGAAATCAAAAAGATGGAGGAAGCCTATAACAGTATTCCTCCAAGAAAAGGCAATGAGTTGTTTTTTAGACTTTCAAAGCTTCCTGATTGATCGTGAGAAGAATCTTATCCGGACAGAGGCCGAAGGTTAAATTGAGCTCAGAACTTTAAAACATACTCACCAGGTGTTAATTCTGGATCGAAGAATAACAATCCTCCCTCGAAGAGGTCTATAGAAACAATAATCTCGGGCCTTGACTTGATCTCTTCCCATGCCTGAATCATTTCCTTAGGCCAATGAATATCATCTAAAACGACTAAACTCTTGCTATGAATTTTATTCAGAATTGTCTTGTAATACCTTATGGTAGGCTCGTAGCGATGGTTGGCATCTATATAAGCCAGATCGACTTGAGTAATTGAATCAAGCGATTCCTCTAGGGTGTGGTCTATATTGCCTGAGATCACCTTAATATTAGATCTATTGAAAGCATTAAAGTTTTTTTGGGCCAATTGAACTAAGCTCTCATCACCTTCGAAGGTATGAACCTCTACTTGCTGATTCTTGCTTAAGTATAGTGTGTTTAAACCAAGAGAAGTTCCGAGTTCTATTACCGTTTGGAAGTTAAAATGAGCGATCAAGGAATTAAGTAACGCAGAGAATTTAGGTGGGGTGGAGGAGTGTTTGGTAATGTCTTTGACTATTCTCACCTTCTTGGCGGATACCCTTGAGCCTGCGCCAAAATCAGCTAGACTAATTTTAGAATTATCGGATAATAAGTCTTTTCGCAACAATTCAATTTTCTGATCTATGTTACTATCAGTTTTTGATATGATCTGTTGAAATAGATTGAAAACGAAAGGGGAATGAAGCGAATGATCATCCACTTGAGTTAACCAGTACTTGATAAAGGCTAAAGCTTGAAACAAAACTCAGTTGAGAAGGAAAGGAACTACCATATTGAATTCAGGAATTTGAACCTCGAATTCTTTACCATCTACCACTTTTTCCATTAGATAGGTGCCATACATCTTACCAAAACCAGATCTTAAATTACAGCCTGAAACATATTCATGCTTTTGTCCGGGTTCTAGTATCGGCTGCTGACCAACGACACCTTCACCTTCAACCTCGCGAACCGTATTGTTGGCATCATGAATGTACCAATGTCTTCTATGCAGCTTGATGGTGTAATCTGCATGGTTCTCAATAGTGATTCGGTAAGTAAAAACAAAGTGCAACTGGGCCGGACTGGAGTATTCCGGTTGGTAGTTTGTTTCAACACAAACTTTAATTCCTTTTGTAGTTGCTGTTACGATCATAATGAAATACTATCGAGATTTAAAGTTATTGATTAGTTTCAAATTTACTAATGGTCAAAATGAATATTCAATGGGTGTTAAAATAGAGGAAAGCTGGGCTGATATTCTCAAAGACGAATTCGACAAACCTTATTTCCAACAACTCATCAGTTTTGTTAAGGACGAATATGCTAACCAAAAGGTTTATCCTAAAGGTAAAGATATTTTTAGAGCCTTCGATGCCTGCCCATTTGATGAGGTAAAAGTGGTGATCTTAGGTCAAGATCCATATCATGGACCAGGCCAAGCCAATGGTTTGTGCTTCTCAGTGCATGAGGGAATTACCTTTCCGCCTTCTCTTGTCAATATCTTTAAGGAGATCAAAAATGACTTAGGGAAAGATATTCCACCTCACGGATCACTAGATCGCTGGGCTAAGCAGGGAGTACTTCTTCTGAATGCAACTTTGACGGTTCGGGCGCATCAGGCGGGATCTCATCAGAAGAAAGGTTGGGAAACCTTCACCGATGCTGTAGTTCAAGCCCTTGCTACTCAAAAGAAAGATTTGGTTTATATGCTATGGGGAAGCTATGCGCAGAAAAAAGCAGCTATTGTAAAAGCAGATGATAACTTGGTTCTTAAATCTCCACATCCAAGTCCGCTTTCAGCGCATAGAGGCTTTTTTGGAAATGGACATTTTAGTAAGGCCAACCAGTACTTAGTTGAAAAGGGTAGAGGGGAGATTGAGTGGTAAGATCTTATGGATAACCCAACCTAAATAGATTTTGAATGTTTTGCACTCCATGTCGATTACAAATCGACTATTCAATGATCCTCAATGCAATTGAGGATGAGTTGGTTTAG
>CBFIDS010000056.1:0-12709 GCA_965661435.1 Roseivirga sp. | reverse complement strand
CCAAATAGACCCCGTATCCACCGTGGGCAAGTACTCTACCCTTCCCGTTACAATAGAATCACACCCCAATGCAGTCACTCCGTTGTAGACCACTGTACCTGTATCCGTGCGCCACGTATCTAAATAGAATACGCTGTCGCCTGCACAGAGTCCTGTAGCCGCGATGGTAGCGCTTACTGAGGAATTCACAAAAACCTCTTGTACGACTACAGAATCACAACCAGCTGGAGTTGATAACGAATCATACAATGTGGATGCCGTAGTTACCCAGGTTCCGAAGATCTGGACACTATCGCCTTGGCATATATTCAAAGAAGGTAAAGTATTGAGAACGGGTGCGGTATACTGAACACTTTGCTGCACTATTGAATCGCATCCAATAGGTGTTGATAATGAATCGTAATAGGTACCCGATTGGCTCACCCACTGCCCAAAAACTTGCACGCTATCTCCTGGACAAATATTCTGTGTTGTAAGAGTTGTGACGGGTAAATTACATTGATCCAAAAGGTTTATTGAGGCAAATCCTCTATTCGAATTTCCGTGATTACCAAAACTCGTACCTCCCTTTGCCCATATAAGGTTGATTGACCCTCCGTTTGAAGAGAACGAATAGTGGTTACCTGTGGCACCTGCTCGAGCACGATCTATATAAGCAGTTCTTGTACCACTTGCCGTTACTGCACTGTAGGAAATAGATGAGCTCAGGGTACTCCCACCTTGATGGTTCCCTAGTTTACGTTCCACCACAGTTCCATTGGCATTAACAACTATGGTATAGGTATTAGTCATACTCGTTGCACCGAAACCAACGGCATAATAACCGCTCGAAGGCCCGCTAAACTCCATACTAATGCTATCAGTATTCGTATTCAAAGTAATATCTAGACTCATTGCAGCGCCTCCGAGCTGAGTAGATCCGCTATAAATTTGGCCATTTAAGGGTAATGCCATCAATAAAGCTCCAAAAAGAAAATATCTCATTTTAATCATATCGTAAAATAAAAAAACCCTCGACCTAGGCCGAGGGTTCATATTTCAGTCGATATTCTTAAGCTTGACCTGTAGGTCCGCCAAAGTTCAAAGGAACTTGTGGAGGCTCATGGGTCTGTACATTCCCAAAGTTCTGCTCGTATCTCGCCACATTCTCTCCGAGCGCTTGAAGCAAACGCTTCGCATGCTCAGGAGTTAGAATCACTCGTGACTGAACTTTTGCTTTAGGAACGCCTGGCATCATTTGAATAAAGTCCAACACAAACTCCGTAGGGCTGTGATTGATGGCGACCAAGTTGCTGTACACACCTTGTGCCATTTCTTCGCTCAACTCAATGTTGATTTGTTGTTGTTCGTTATTCTGCTCAGCCATTGCTCAATTATTCTACGTCTGCAGCCATTGTTTCCTGCATCTTCTCGTACTCTTCTTGAGAACCTACCACAGTAGCGCGGTATTTCTTCAAACCTGTACCTGCAGGGATCAAGTGACCCACAATAACGTTCTCTTTCAAACCTTCTAGGGTATCCTCTTTCGCGTTTACAGCCGCCTCGTTCAATACCTTGGTCGTTTCCTGGAACGATGCCGCAGAGATGAAAGATTTCGTCTGCAATGAAGCACGAGTAATACCTTGAAGCACTGGTGAAGCTGTAGCTGGACGTGCATCACGCGCTTCTACCAACGTCTTGTCCTCACGGGTCAAGATGCTGTTTTCATCGCGTAGATCACGAGCAGTAATGATTTGCCCCTCTTTCAAGTTGCTGCTCTCCCCTGCATTCGCTACTACCTTCATTCCAAAGATTCTGTCGTTTTCTTCCATGAAGTCTACAGCATGCTCTAGGTTACCTTCCAAGAACAAGGTATCTCCCGGATCTTGAATTTGAACCTTACGCATCATCTGACGAACAATCACCTCGAAGTGCTTATCGTTGATCTTCACCCCTTGCAAACGGTATACCTCTTGGATTTCATTTACCAAGTATGCTTGAACTGCAGTAGGACCTTTGATGTTCAAGATGTCCGCTGGAGTAATTGAACCGTCAGAAAGCGGTGTACCTGCTTTCACAAAGTCATTCTCCTGAACGAGGATCTGCTTGCTCAAGTTGATTAAGTACTTCTTCACTTCACCAGTACGGCTCTCTATGATGATTTCGCGGTTACCACGCTTGATCTTACCGTAGCTCACGATACCATCAATAGCAGCAACAACTGCTGGGTTCGATGGGTTACGAGCTTCGAACAATTCTGTTACACGCGGAAGACCACCTGTAATATCCCCTGCCTTCGCACTTTTACGAGCGATCTTCACAAGAATCTTACCTGCTGCAATCTCTTCACCTTCTTCCACCATCAAGTGAGCACCTACTGGCAATGTGTAGTGTTTCAACTCGTTGCCATCAGTATCCATTACTTGGATGGTAGGAATCAACTTACGGTTACGATTTTCAGAGATTACTTTATCCTGGAAACCAGTTTGCTCATCAATCTCCACCTTATAGGTAGTGCCCTGGATGATATCCTTATAAGCAATCTTACCCGCTGTTTCAGCAATGATTACAGCGTTGTATGGATCCCATTGAACGATTTCGTGGCCTTTCTTAAGCTTCGCACCGTCTTTTATTTTCAAGATACCACCGTAGGGGATATTGTTGGTCATTACCGTACGACCGGTCTTTAAGTCGATCAAACGCATCTCTCCAGTACGGCCAATTACGATATTCTCACCGTTCTCGCCTTCTACTGTACGAACATCCTCTAGTTCAACTTTACCGTCAAACTTCGCAAGGATCTTGTTCTCTTCTGATACGTTACCTGCAGTACCCCCAACGTGGAAGGTACGTAGTGTCAACTGTGTACCAGGCTCACCGATTGACTGTGCAGCAATAACACCTGCACTATCACCCATCTGCGCCATCTTGTTCGTTGCCAAGTTGGTACCGTAACATTTCGCACAAATACCGCGTTTACTACCACAAGTTAGTGGCGAGCGAACTTCTACAATTTCAATAGGTGAAGCATCAATACGATTAGCTATATCTTCAGTAATCAATTGACCTGCAGCCGCGTACAACTCATCCGTTAGCGGATCTACGACATCTCCTAATGAAACACGACCGATGATACGCTCAGCTAGCGACTCAACAATCTCTTCACTCTTCTTCAATGCGCTCACCTCAAGACCACGAAGTGTACCACAATCGTCCTCGTTTACGACTACATCTTGTGCAACATCATGCAGACGACGAGTCAAGTAACCCGCATCGGCCGTTTTCAATGCCGTATCCGCAAGACCTTTACGTGCACCGTGAGTAGAAATAAAGTACTCTAGTACATCTAACCCTTCTTTAAAGTTTGAAAGGATTGGGTTCTCAATGATCGCACCAACTGATCCTGCTAAGTTTTTCTGAGGCTTAGCCATAAGCCCTCTCATACCACCAAGCTGTCTAATCTGCTCTCTTGAACCTCTAGCTCCAGAGTGCATCATCATGTAGATAGAGTTGAAGCCTTGTCTGTCTTCCTCCATCTCTTCCATTAGCCCGTTGGTCAATTTGGTATTTACACGAGTCCAGATATCAATAACCTGATTATATCTTTCATTATCGGTAATCAGACCCATTAAGTAGTTCTGCCATACAGCATCAACTTCCTCCTTAGCACTTTCGACTAGACCTTCTTTATTATCCGGAATGTGAATATCATCCAGACCCATTGAAAGACCACCTTTATATGCCATTTGGAAACCAAGCTCCTTAATATCATCAAGGAATTGCGCTGTTTTAGCCACACCACAAATAGATACTACACTTTGAATGATCTTCTGTAGTTTCTTCTTAGTCAGTAGTTCATTTACATACCCTACCTCTTCAGGTACCGTTTGGTTGAACAATACTCTACCAGCAACCGTCTCTATAACCTTTTCAACCAACTCCTCATTTTCACGAACCATAGTTCTGACATGAATATGAGCGTGATTAGAAACTACACCTTCATTTAGGGCAATAATAACTTCCTCAGAAGAATAGAATCTCATTCCTTCACCTTTAACGGGGAACTCTTCAGTTGATTTTCTACCCTTGGTCACATAATATAAACCAAGTACCATATCCTGAGAAGGTACAGTAATTGGAGCACCGTTAGCAGGGTTAAGTATGTTATGTGAAGACAACATTAACGTACTGGCTTCCATTACTGCATCATGTCCTAAAGGAACGTGAACAGCCATCTGGTCACCATCAAAGTCAGCGTTAAATGCCGTACATACTAATGGGTGTAATTGTATCGCTTTACCTTCGATCAGTTTTGGTTGGAAAGCCTGAATACCTAATCTGTGCAATGTAGGAGCACGGTTAAGAAGTACAGGGTGACCTTTTAAAACGTTTTCAAGGATATCCCAAACTACAGGATCTTTTCTATCAACAATCTTTTTAGCAGACTTAACTGTTTTTACAATTCCTCTCTCAATTAGCTTTCTAATAATGAAAGGCTTGAACAGCTCAGCAGCCATGTTCTTAGGTAGACCACATTCGTGTAGTTTCAACTCAGGCCCTACAACAATTACTGAACGACCAGAATAATCAACTCTTTTACCTAATAGATTTTGACGGAATCTACCTTGTTTACCTTTCAGCATATCACTCAAAGATTTCAATGCACGGTTTCCATCAGATCTTACAGCATTCACTTTTCTCGAATTATCGAATAGTGAATCAACTGCTTCTTGAAGCATACGCTTTTCGTTTCTCAAGATCACCTCAGGTGCCTTGATATCGATCAAACGTTTCAATCGATTATTTCTAATGATCACTCTCCTGTAGAGGTCATTTAAATCTGAAGTAGCAAATCTACCACCATCAAGAGGAACCAATGGCCTTAATTCCGGTGGAATAACTGGTACCATTTTTATAATCATCCACTCAGGACGGTTTTCAATTCTTGTTTTCGCATCACGGAAAGCTTCTACAACTCTCAATCTCTTAAGAGCCTCAGCTTTTCTTTGTTGCGAAGTATCAGTAGCTGCCTGATGACGAAGTGCATAAGACATTTCGTCCAGTTCTAATCTTGAAAGTAGCATCTCAAGACCATCAGCTCCCATTTTGGCAATGAATTTCTGTGGATCATCATCATCCAACATCTGGTTCTCACGAGGAAGTTTGTCTAGAATATCTAGGTACTCATCCTCAGTTAAGAAATCCATATAACTGATACCTTCTTCTTCTTTGATACCAGGCTGGATCACAACATATCTTTCATAATAGATAATTTGGTCCAGTTTTTTGGTAGGAAGACCTAATAGGTAACCAATCTTGTTTGGAAGAGATTTGAAATACCAGATATGAGCAACAGGTACCACTAATTCGATGTGGCCCATTCTTTCTCTACGAACTTTCTTCTCAGTTACTTCAACACCGCATCTGTCGCAGATAATACCCTTATATCGGATTCTCTTATATTTTCCACAATGACATTCCCAGTCCTTTACAGGACCAAAGATTCTTTCACAGAACAAACCACCCATTTCAGGCTTGTAAGTCCTGTAGTTAATCGTCTCCGGTTGAGTTACTTCACCATGTGAAGACTCCAAGATAGACTCCGGAGAAGCCAAGCTAATAGTGACTTTGTTAAAGTCGTTGTTAAGTTTTCTATTCTTTTTAAATGCCATAGCTTTTTTGATTCAGTTTTGTGGCCGAAGCCAAATTAACATGCCTTAGTCTAATGTGATTTCAAGTGCGAGACCTCTCAATTCATGAACCAATACATTGAATGATTCAGGAATGTTCGGCTTAGGAATTGAATCGCCTTTCACGATCGCCTCATAAGCCTTTGCTCTACCAATTACATCATCAGACTTAACGGTAAGAATTTCTTGAAGTACGTGCGAAGCACCGAATGCTTCAAGAGCCCATACTTCCATCTCACCAAATCTCTGACCACCAAACTGGGCTTTACCACCCAATGGTTGTTGTGTGATCAATGAGTAAGGACCGATAGATCTGGCGTGCATCTTATCATCTACCAAGTGACCAAGTTTCAGCATATAAGCCACACCTACTGTCACCGGCTGATCAAATCGCTTACCAGTTAACCCATCGTATAAGTGAATTCTACCTGCTTTTGGCAAGCCTGCAGCGCTCAATTCTGCATCTACTTCTTCCATACTTGCACCATCGAAAATTGGAGTAGCATATCTCTTACCCAATTTTTCTCCAGCCCAAGCTAAAACGGTTTCGTAGATCTGTCCTATGTTCATCCTAGAAGGTACACCAAGTGGATTCAATACGATATCCATTGGAGTTCCATCTTCAAGGAATGGCATGTCTTCTTCTCTAACAATCTTAGCAACAACACCTTTGTTACCGTGACGACCCGCCATCTTATCTCCTACTTTAAGCTTACGCTTCTTGGCAATATAAACTTTGGCAAGTTGGACAATACCTGTTGGAAGCTCATCTCCTACTTCAATAGTGAAACGTTGACGTTTGAATTCACCAGCGATCTCGTTTCTCTTAATATTGTAGTTCTTCACCATTCTAACGATCAAATCGTTATCCTTCTGGTCTTCAGTCCAACCGTCTAAGTTAAGGTCTGCTATTAAGTTCACTTCCTGCTGAACGCTGTAGTTACTTTCGTCTCTATAGACATTCTTTTCTGGGAAGAGATTGTTTGAAATATTCTTTCTATTGAATTTAACTCCTTTAGAAATGATCTCATCTCCAAACTTATGCTTAACCCCTTGAGAGACTTTCCCCTCTAAAAGGCTGATAAGTTTTTCGATCATTTGATCTCTAACAACAGTCAAATCTTTGCTGTATTGTGCTTTAAGCACTTCAACCTCTTTCTTAGCTTTCGCTCTGAGGTCCTTATCCTTCTTAGGTCTAGAGAACAGTTTAGTGTCGATAACAACACCTCTAAGTGATGGAGAAGCCTTCAATGAAGCATCTTTAACATCACCTGCTTTGTCACCGAATATTGCTCTTAGAAGTTTCTCTTCAGGAGTTGGATCGGTCTCACCTTTAGGTGTGATCTTACCAATAAGAATGTCTCCTTCTTTGATCTCAGCACCTACTCTAATGATACCGTTCTCATCAAGATTTTTAACTGCGTCTTCCGACACGTTTGGAATCTCAGAAGTAAGTTCTTCTTCACCTCTTTTTGTATCTCTTACTTCAAGTTCATACTCATCGATGTGGATAGAAGTAAAGACATCGTCTCTTACTACTCTTTCCGAAAGTACAATCGCATCCTCGAAGTTATACCCTTGCCATGGCATGTAAGCCACTTTAAGGTTCTTACCAAGAGCTAACTCACCATTCTGAGTTGAATAACCTTCGCATAGCACTTGACCTTTTTGAACTTTCTCTCCTTTTAAAACGATCGGCTTAAGGTTAATACTTGTGTCTTGGTTGGTTCTTCTAAACTTGATCAGATCGTAAGTCTTATATTCCGTATCAAAGTTTACAGCCTGATCATCTTTAGATTGGTTGTATTTGATAACGATCTTAGTAGCGTCCACCTTATGAACAACACCTGACTCTTCGGCAATAACTAAAGTTCTAGAGTCTCTAGCCGCCCTTCCTTCTAAACCTGTACCCACAATTGGAGCTTCAGGCTTCAACAATGGAACAGCTTGTCGCTGCATGTTCGATCCCATCAAAGCACGGTTTGCATCATCATGCTCCAAGAATGGGATCAATGAAGCCGCTACCGAAACAATTTGGTTAGGAGCAACATCCATGTAACTCAATTCTTTAGGCTCAACTACAGGGAAGTCACCCTCGAATCTTGCTTTTACTCTATCGTTGTCAAAGTTTCCTTTATCACTGATCGGTGCGTTTGCCTGAGCTATGTTGTGAGTATCTTCTTCTTCTGCAGTTAAATAAACCACATTTTCAGACATATTCACTTTACCTTCCTTAACCTTTCTATAAGGAGTCTCGATGAATCCCATAGAGTTCACTTTGGCGTGAACGCAAAGTGAAGAAATCAGACCAATGTTTGGACCTTCAGGAGTTTCAATTGTACACAGACGACCGTAGTGAGTATAGTGAACATCTCGAACCTCAAAACCAGCTCTTTCTCTTGAAAGACCACCTGGTCCTAAAGCAGACATTCTTCTCTTGTGAGTGATCTCAGCAAGAGGGTTGGTCTGATCCATGAACTGAGATAATTGGTTCGTTCCGAAGAACGAATTGATTACAGAAGACAGTGTTCTTGCATTGATCAAGTCAACTGGTTTGAAATCTTCATTATCTCTAACGTTCATTCTTTCTTTGATGGTTCTTGCCATACGAGCTAAACCAACACCGAACTGAGCATATAATTGCTCACCTACAGTTCTTACCCTTCTATTAGAAAGGTGGTCAATATCATCGACAACTGCTCTAGAGTTGATCAATCCGATCAAGTACTTAACAATTGAAATGATATCTTCCGTAGTCAATACTCTTTTTTCAGATTCAATCTCTAGGTTCAATTTTTTGTTGATTCTGTATCGACCAACTTCACCAAGATCATATCTCTTATCTGAGAAGAATAATGACTGAATAATATCTCTAGCCGTTTGCTCATCTGGCGCTTCAGTATTTCTCAACTGACGGTAGATTTGCTCAACAGCTTCTTTTTCTGAGTTTGAATTATCTTTTGATAGCGTATTATAGATGATAGTATAATCAGCAATGTTAATATCCTCTCTATGTAGGATCACAGAATCAACATCAGCTTCAAGGATCAACTCATTGTCCTCTTCTGTAAGCACTGAATCTCTTTCTAACAACACCTCATTTCTGTGAATAGAAACTACCTCACCAGTATCTTCATCCACAAAATCCTCAACCCAAGTTCTAAGCACACGTGCAGCTAATTTTCTACCAATCGCTTTTTTCAACTGAGTTTTATTGGCTTTGATCTCTTCGGAAAGACCGAATAGATCAAGAATATCTTTATCAGAACCATAACCAATTGCTCTTAAAAGAGTGGTTACAGGGAATTTCTTTTTACGGTCGATATATGCGTACATCACGCTATTCACGTCCGTTGCAAATTCAATCCAGCTTCCTTTGAAAGGGATAATTCTGGCAGAATATAATGTAGTACCGTTGGTGTGCTTACTTTGTGCAAAGAATACACCAGGAGATCTATGTAGTTGAGATACAATTACTCTTTCTGCACCATTCACTACAAATGAACCTTTAACGGTCATATAAGGAATGTTACCTAAGAATACCTCTTGCTCAATAGTCTCGAAGTCTTCATTGTCATCATCATTACAAGTAAGACGAAGTTTTGCCTTCAAAGGTACAGAGTAAGTGAGACCTCTATCGATACATTCAGAAACATCGTATTTTGGTGGGTCGACCAAATAATCAATGAATTCTAAAACGAAGTTTTCTCGTGAATCAGAGATTGGGAAGTTTTCAGAGAAAACTTTGAAAAGCCCATCTTGAGTTCTTTTGTCGGCAGGGGTTTCTAATTGAAAGAAATCCTTGAACGACTTAACCTGCACATCAAGAAAATCAGGATAATCTAAAACTGATTTAATCGAAGAGAAATTTATTCTTTCTGATTGATTTGCTAGAATAGCCAAGGCCGTATATTTTTTGTTATCAATAATTCAAATTGCATCTTATGATGCTGTGAGAGGCTTAAACACCCTCTAAGTGTATACAAACAGGAAAAGACCCATGATCACGACCCCTCCCGATAACTATCGGGATAGGACTGAGACCAGGGCCTGTTCCTTTGCCATAATAAACTTATGGCCAATCAAATTACTTAAGCTCTACTTCAGCGCCAGCTTCTTCTAATTGCTTCTTAAGCGCTTCAGCTTCATCTTTAGCAACTCCTTCTTTTACAGCTTTAGGAGCGCTGTCAACGATTTCTTTTGCTTCTTTCAATCCTAGACCAGTTAATTCTTTAACTAGCTTAACAACAGCAAGTTTAGAACCACCTGCCGCAGTTAATACAACATCGAATTCTGATTTTTCGTCAGCTCCACCTTCGCCACCACCACCAGCGGCAGGTCCAGCTACAGCTACAGCAGCAGCTGCAGGTTCGATACCGTATTCTTCTTTAAGGATATCAGCCAATTCGTTTACTTCTTTAACAGTAAGGTTAACTAACTGCTCTGCGAAATCTTTCAAATCTGCCATTTTATTAATTTTTATAAAGTTTTAAATCTTAGTTAATATTAGTTTTCACGTTCAGACAAGGTCTGGAAAATGCCAGCTAATTTGCCACCTGAAGCCTTAAGGCCAGATATAACATTTTTCGCTGGAGATTGAAGTAATGTAATTACCTCACCAATAAGCTCAGCCTTAGACTTGAGATTAATTAGTACATCTAGGTTCTCCTCTCCAATAAAAAGATCTGTATCGATGGAAGCGCCTTTTAATTTTGGAGTTTCTCCGCCTGATTTTTTTCTGAATTCTTTGATCAATTTTGCCGGTGCATTTGAATTCTCACCTGAGAACATTACACCAGAAAAACCTCTAAGTACACTTTCATCAAAAGGAGCATAGTCTGTATTCATTTTTGCTAACGCCTTTTGGATCAATGTGTTCTTAACCACCTTGTACTCGATTCCTTTATCGAAGCACAGTCCTCTTAACATGTTGGTTTGAGCTACAGACAGTCCGGACGCATCCGTAATGTAGAAGTTGTCGTTAGACGAAAACTTTTCAAATAGCTCATCAATTACTACTGCTTTTTCTTCTCTTGTCATGATAGTCCAGCAATTGTATTTTTATCGATTTTTACACCAGGGCTTTGCGTTGTGGAAATATTTATACTTCTAAAGTATGTTCCTTTCGCAGATGCAGGCTTCAATTTAAAGATGGTCTGCAGTACTTCATTTGCATTGTCAGCTATCTTATCAGAAGTGAAAGATGCTTTACCAATACTTGTATGAATAATACCGTGCTTATCAACTTTAAAATCGATTTTACCGCCTTTTACATCTTGCACCGCTTTTGCCACGTCAAGAGTAACTGTACCAGACTTTGGGTTTGGCATCAAACCCCTAGGACCTAGTACTCTACCTAAACGACCAACTTTCGCCATAACAGTTGGCATAGTGATGATAACATCAATATCTGTCCAACCGCCTTCAATCTTAGCGATGTAGTCGTCCAAACCCACGTAATCAGCGCCAGCATTTTTAGCTTCTTCTTCCTTATCAGGGGTACAAAGCACCAATACCTTAACCACTTTACCAGTACCATGCGGAAGGGCTACAATGCCTCTTACCATTTGGTCTGCTTTACGCGGATCTACACCCAATCTAATGTCCATGTCTACAGAAGCATCGAATTTTGCGGAGTTAATCTCCTTTATAATTCCTGCTGCTTCAGGTAGTCCATATGATTTCATTGGGTCATATTTACTTAAAGCCTCTTTTTGCTTTTTCGTTAACTTTCCCATTTGTTAAATCTTTAGTTTTCCCAAGGGGCTTTTCCTGAAACTTTCAAACCCATACTTCTTGCAGTACCAGCTACCATTCTCATGGCAGATTCTACTGTAAAAGCATTAAGATCTGGCATTTTCACCTCAGCAATCTCTTTCACCTGATCCCAAGAAACACTTCCAACTTTAGCTCTGTTAGGTTCAGCTGAACCCTTCTTTACTTTAGAAGCTTCCATTAGCATCACTGGTGCCGGAGGAGTTTTAATAACAAAATCAAAAGACTTATCAGCATAAATGGTAACTAATACAGGTAAGACCTGTCCCATTTTATCCTGAGTACGTCCGTTGAACTGCTTACAAAACTCCATGATATTTAGTCCCTTTGAACCCAAAGCTGGACCTACCGGAGGAGACGGATTGGCTTGGCCACCCCTTACTTGCAACTTCAGATAACCAGAAATTTCCTTAGCCATCTTAATCTTGTTTTTCGACTTGCATGTAACTTAATTCAACAGGGGTATTTCTTCCGAAGATCTTAACCATAACATTAAGTTTTCTTCTTTCTTCAAATACCTCTTCAATTGTGCCCGTAAAACCACTGAAGGGACCATCCATTACTTTCAAGGTCTCTCCAACTATATATGGTGTATCATGTTGTTCGTCAAACTCGTCTATCTCTTCGACCCTACCTAAGATACGATCGACTTCGATTTGACGTAATGGTACTGGCGGTGTGGAAGCATTGCCAGCAGAATGACCTAAAAACCCTATGATACCGGGGATATTCCTAATTAAATGAACGACTTCACCATTAGCGAGATTTGCCTGAACCATGATGTAACCAGGAAACATGTTTCTATCGCGAGACTTCTTTTTACCATTTCTGATTTCAAAGATTTTCTCGGACGGAATGAGAACTTGAGGAATTTGCTCAGAAAATTGTTCCTGATCAATTTCATTCTCCAAATACTCTTTTGCTTTTCGTTCCTGGCCCGACACAGCTCTAACCATATACCACTTCAGTTCTGACATCGTTCCTATTATTAAAGATTATAAAACCAGTCCATTATTGTATCAAACCCTAAATCGATCAAACCAATTACCAGGGCAAATATTAAAGAAGCCACAAGCACCAAAACTGAACTTGTTTGAAGCTCTGAAAACTTAGGCCAACTTACCTTGTGTCTCATCTCATCGTATGATTCACTCATAAAGGACATTAACTTACTCATAGGTTTTACTCCTTAATTTGCACGGGTGGTAAGATTCGAACTCACGACCTTTGGTTTTGGAGACCACTGCTCTACCAACTGAGCTACA
>CBFIDS010000055.1:0-2720 GCA_965661435.1 Roseivirga sp. | reverse complement strand
GTAGAATCTGCAAAAGCAATTCCATCTCTTTGCTCAAAATGATTCCATGCACCCGAAGCATCCTTTACACTCAGTTGATTTTCGCCAGTATAAAAAGTCCTACAAGCCGTACCTAGTTCAGGGTAGTCGTTCATAAAGGCCGCAGCAAATGGATTAGGAACTCCTCCTTCTAAGTCAATGATATTCGGACTTTCTACTTTTCGAGTAAAACGATATAAGTCTTGATAATTAGACAGGTGCTTATCGAAGCTTTTTTCAAAGATCACGTATTTGAAAAGTACTAAGGCTGCACTAATTCCTAATGCCAAACCCAACACGTTGATCACCGTGTAGGTCCTGTTTCTGCCTAGATTTCTTATTGCTGTTACGATATAATTTTTGAGCATTTCTTCTTGAGTTTCACAACTCTTTATCCAAAGTATGTGCCAACTTCTTATTTACCTGTATACTAAACACTTACAAAGTATTTTCATTTTGATTGAAAATTATATCGTTTGTTTTCAATACATTTAGGTGTTTGTTTTTGATACAGTTTTATGGCGAAAATTGAAGCTAAGATCTTAGTGGTTGATGATGATATGGATGTGCTCAACACAGCACGGATGTATCTCAAACAACAATTTACATTGGTTCAAATTGAAAATGATCCTACCAAAATACCTGAACATTTCGAGCGAGAATCTTTCGATGTTGTTCTACTCGACATGAACTTCAAAAAAGGTGAAAATGATGGGAAAGACGGCCTCAATTGGTTGAATCAGATCTTAGACATAGATACCAATGCCATAGTCATTCTAGTCACTGCTTATGGCGAGTTTGATCTAGCCGTTCAGGCCATAAAAGCTGGAGGTACTGACTTCATTACCAAGCCCTGGAAGAACGAGAAACTCTATGGCACCATTACTTCAGCTTTGCAACTGAGAAAGAGCAAGTTAGAAGTAGACAGACTCAAAAATACCAACAAGAGCATTACAGATGATGTAGATCAAAAATATGCTCACTTTCTGGGCGATTCTGATCCAATGCAACGGGTGTTTTCTCTTATTGAAAAAGTAGGCCCAACAGATGCCAATGTACTAGTGCTTGGTGAAAATGGGACTGGAAAAGAACTAGCCGCTCGTGCCCTTCACAAGAAATCAGATAGGCATGATCAAAATTTTATAAAAGTAGATCTGGGTTCGATCTCAAGCTCACTCTTTGAATCTGAACTCTTTGGTCACGTTAAAGGAGCATTTACTGACGCCAAAGAAGATAAACCGGGTCGATTTGAGTTAGCTCAGAGTGGAACGCTATTCTTAGATGAAATTGGTAATCTATCTCTCCCCTTACAAGCCAAGTTATTATCTGTTTTACAGCAAAGAAAGGTGTCGCGTGTTGGGTCAGGCAAGGAGATCCCTGTAGATATTAGACTCGTTTGCGCTACCAATATGCCACTATACGAAATGGTAGAGAAAGGTGAGTTTAGACAGGACCTACTCTATCGAATTAATACTGTAGAACTGAAAATGCCATCTCTTTCCGAGCGACCCGAGGATATTGACCTTTTGGTCAACCACTTCCTAAAGGTATTCGGGAAGAAATACAAAAAGGAAAGCATGAGAATAGACGCAGGTACCATGAACAAGCTTAAGAAGCATCAATGGCCTGGAAATATTCGTGAGCTTGAACATGCAGTGGAAAGAGCAATCATTTTAGCCGACAGTAACAAACTGAGCTCCAATGATTTTATGTTGGGAAATCAGCAGTTGACCTCAAAAAAGTCGAGTGATGAAACCCTAAATATCACAGAAAACGAAAAACGACTCATATTGAAAGCGCTTGATTTACATGGAGGTAATGTAACACGAGCAGCAAAAGAACTAGGTCTGGACAGATTAGCACTTTATAGAAGAATGCAGAAATATGGCTTATAGAGTTAAAAGTTTCGAGTTTCAAGCCAAGAGCTTTGAGTCTCGAGTTATAAACCACAAGCATTGAATTAAATCAAGCCAAAAATGAATATAAAACCATCTGAAATAATTGTAAAACAAATCTACCCACCTCGAGGCTCTTGGCTCGTATCTCGCAATTAGTATGGTATCAAAAAGATTCGCTTTACTGGTAATTATAAGGATAGTGTTGCTAATGATGACACTAACAGCCTTGGCATTCATTTTCGCCAGAACAGAGCTCTTTTTCAATCAGATCATTTTATTGGGCATTATCATCATTCAGGTATCTGAGCTGATTCGTTTTGTCACATATACCAACCGCGAGATATCCAAGCTTTTGATGGCCATCCGATATTCGGACTTCTCCATTTCTTTTAAAGGAAAGAAAACTGGTAAATCCTTCCAAGAGCTACAAGATGCCTTTGTAGAGATCATAGATGCGTTTAAAAAAGTAAGTGTAGAAAAGGAAGCTCAATTCAAATTCCTTAAAGTCATTGTTGACAATATTAAAGTGGGGGTCATTGCCGTAAAAGAGGACTATTCCATAGAACTCATGAATAAGTCTGCTCAGAAGTTCTTAGGCATTGCTACTCCTAATTACTGGAAGCAATTCAAACAGCTTCAGGGTCAATTTGCTCAGCAGATCGAGTCAATGGATGACAACGAAAAGCGATTGGTGGAGCTAAATCTCAAGGGAGAAAAGCATCAGATCTCAGTTCAGATCAACCGACTTAAGATCCTTAATTACCGTTATACCATTGTTACTTTTCAAGACATTAAAAGTGAGAT
>CBFIDS010000054.1:0-10269 GCA_965661435.1 Roseivirga sp. | reverse complement strand
AACGTAAATTGAAGGATCTGAATAGAATTCATCCCTATCAAAAATTTCCCCATCCTCTTTTCGGTTATAATCACGAGTATTTAATTGAGTGAAAACTGCCTCATTAAAATTCTCATTCAAGAACTCCGCTGGGCTAACCTTTCTAATCTTCATTCCATGTAAAACTTCCATAGCCCCTTTTGATACTCTTCCTCCTCCAGTGAGGGCTATCTTTATCTGAGGCAATTCTACCTGATTAAATTCTGATTTTAGATCTTCCAAATCAAAGCATTCATGTGCTGGACGAAGATCAAACAGGTTATAGCGTTTGCCAAAGGTTAAAATTCCATTGTACGCACCAACAATACCAGCATAACGGCCAAAAGCTATTAATCTTTTTCCATTTTTATTGGTCAGGCATTCCCAATCGATTAAACGAATCTTTTTCTCAAGAATCGTCCGCAGTAATTCCCTATTATAATCTTGTTTTTTGATCGTATGAGAGAAAAAGAAGTGGGTTTTATTTTCAACCAACTTCTCTAAAGGAACTTCCTTAACTCCTAAAATTACCTCACAATCAGAAATATCATCAACCAATTGAGCACCAGCTTGTTGATACTCCTGATCCTTAAAACATCGAATTTCACTTCTTTGACATTTGATGACAACTTCTGGGTAAGTCTCTAAAATTAGTCTTACCTGATCCGGTGTAAGTGGAACTCTCTTATCTACAGGTATTTTACCTTCTTTAATAATGCCTACCCTTATTTTTGACATATAATGTTCTTTTATTTGTGTAGCTCAACTGACAAGCGTTCAAAGATAATATTTCAATAAATTAGTAGCCATGAGGTATACAACTATTCTGATCATCTTATCTGTAACACTACTGATGTGGAACTGTGAAACGAAAAAAGAAGACGTTTCACAATCAAATGATTACATGGTTGATTTACTTAACAAACAGCACGCTAAAGTTAATCCGCTTGAAATCACATATTACTTTAACGAAAAGAGAGCACAAGCTTATGATTCCCTTAGAAATGCAAAGGGACTTCCAAAAAACGAATATATTTCATACACCTATTGGTTCATTAGAGAAACCCTCAATAGCGGTAAAACCGAGAAAGCTCTTGAATTGATTGGAAATATTGATTGGGAGAGTAAGAATATTCAATTGGATGATCAGTGGCAATATTTTTTTAAGAGACTCGAAGCAGTTAGCTTTATAAGACTCGGGGAGCAAACCAATTGCTTGATCAACCACACTGCTGCTTCTTGTATAGTACCCGTTTCAGGAGATGGCATACACATTGATCCGATGGGCTCCACAAGGGCTATTGAGATTATAGAAGATCTATTAAAAGATTACCCAGAAGACCTTGAACTGGTTTGGCTTCTCAATTTGTGTTACCAAACTATCGGAGAATACCCTAAATCTGTACCAAAAGAATTCCTAATAGCACCAAAAACCTTCCAAAATAATGGCCTTATCCCACGGTTCCAAGATAAGGCTCCTGGACTAGGAATTGCAGTAATGGCACTTGCAGGAGGATCAGTTTTAGAAGATTTTAATAATGATGGCTATTTAGATGTGGTGGCAACATCTAGTGGCTTCACTGCCAACGATCAGATGAAATTCTTTGTGAATAACGGTGATGGTACCTTTACAGACCAAACTGAAGCCGCTGGATTGATCGGTCTCGTGGGTGGCTTGAACTGCCAACAAACTGATTACAATAATGATGGTCTTATGGACATCTTTGTTCTCAGAGGTGGTTGGTTCGAAATGTGGGGAAAGCATCCTAATTCATTACTTCGAAACAATGGCGATGGTACTTTTACTGATGTCACAAATGAGGCTGGTCTACTTTCATTATTCCCTTCTCAATCTGCTGCCTGGGCAGATTATAACAACGATGGATGGTTAGATGTCTTTATCGCTAATGAATCTGCTATACCTCCAGGAATGCGCAAAAATTCCGATAAAAGAAGAATTCATAGAACTGAATTATACATTAATCAAGGTGATGGTACTTTTAAGAATCTTGCTGAAGAAAAAGGTCTCGACTTTATAGAATTTGCCAAAGGAACCACAGCATTTGACATGAATAATGATAATCTAATGGATATTTATATCTCCGTTAGCCAAGGGCCAAATAAACTTTTACTCAATAAAGGCAGTCTGAATTTTGAAGAGGTTACCATAAATGCTGGTGTAGCGGGTCCTAAACCTAGTTTTCCTGTTGGCTCATTTGATTATGACAATGATGGTTTCCAAGACCTTTTAGTTGCTGGATATACATCTACCAGCTTGCCTCTTTCTCATGAATTTGCACATGAAATTCTTGGCAACGAAGCAAAAGCCGCATTACCTAAGCTCTACCGAAACAAAGGAGATGGCACATTTGAAGATGTTACTGAATCAGTCAATTTAAATCATACCATGTATGCCATGGGTTTTAACTATGGTGACTTAAATAATGACGGATATTTGGACCTTTATTTTGGTACTGGCGACCCTCAATTCGAGAGTATTATTCCTAATAGAATGTTTCTAAATATGGGAGGTGAATATTTTGAAGAGGTATCATATGAAGGTGGCTTTTCAAATATCCAAAAAGGCCATGGTGTGAGTTGGGGAGATATTGACAATGATGGAGATGAAGATATATACATAACAATGGGAGGAGCCCATGAAGGGGATACTTATCAAAACCAACTTTTGGTTAATCCAACAAAGGGAAAGAACTGGATAAGGATACAGTTAAAAGGAACAGAATCAAATACCGCAGCTATTGGCACTAAAGTACATTTGACCACCTCAGATGGGCAAGAGATCTATCGAACTGTATCCCAAGGTGCTAGCTTCGGGGCGAATAGCTTTAGACTTGAAATTGGTCTGAATCAAGCTGAAAAAATCACTCAACTTGAAGTGCTATGGCCAACCACAGGAGATACTCAGATCTTTGATGATATTTTAGCAAATCAGGCAATACAGATCACTGAGGGAGAAAAAAGTTTTGATGTTATAAATCCAAACAAGATCGATTTAGATGCTACTATGGAGGTTGATCATATGAACCATATGAATTAATCTGATTTAGAAACAAAATTATTGATCAGTTCTCTCGCCAACTGTTCCACATAAACCCCTGCATTCTTTATAGAATCTTTAGATGAACTTGCCTTATCAGATACTTGAAAAATAAGCTCTAAATTAAGTTCATCTTTTATCTTCTCAAGATCTTCAACAACTCCACATATAATACCTATCGGTATTTTTTTATTCTTGCATCTAGACTTCACACCTGAGATCACTTTACCTTCCAAGGTTTGACTGTCTAGTTTGCCTTCTCCAGTAATGACAATATCAACCCCTAATAGTGCCTGATCGTAGTTCAAAAGTTTCATCACACTTTCTATACCTGACCTCAGTTCAGCTCCTAAAAAGCTGATCAGCCCATAACCTAATCCTCCGGCAGCCCCAGATCCTAGTCTATCTTCAAAACCATTATTTAATACTGAAGCAAGATTTTGAAGACCCTCATCTAAACTCAGCGCTTCTTTTTTAGTGGCTCCTTTTTGTTTAGCAAAAACCAAAGATGCTCCATTAGTTCCAGTTAAGGGATTCTGCACATCAGAGAGAATTGTAAATGATAGTTCTTTTATATTTGCTACTTTGGAGGTATCGATACTTCCAATGTTGATCAGATCCTTCGCCCTAATAGCCTTAAGCGGCTTCCCTTGCTTATCATAAAATTTCGCTCCTAAAGCTTCTGCCATTCCGCACCCTCCATCATTGGTAGCGCTTCCACCGATCATTACAAAAATCTCTTTGGCTCCATGATCTATCGCATCGGCTATGAGTTCTCCAGTTCCGTAAGTGGAAGCATTCATCACCGATCTCTCATGTGCTTTAAGAAGGGGTAATCCTGAAGCCTTGGCCATTTCAACATAGGCCTTTTCCCCATCTAGTAGATACCATGCCTTGATTGGTCGAAATAGTGGGTCAGAGACTTCAATCTCAATACGGTCAGCATTTAAATTCGCTTCGAGTATTTCTAGTGACCCTTCGCCTCCATCTGCTAAAGGCAACTTCTCGATTATTGCTTCTGGGATAACACTTTTTATACCCGCTTCAACCGCTAGGCAAACCTGGCTTGCTGAAAGTGAATGTTTGAACTTATCTGGGGAGATGAGTACTCGCATCAAAATAATCTAGGAAGTAGGACTGAGAAAACTATAATAACAATGAAGAAGGCCAATAAATAATAGACTGGTTTCTGCTTAAAATTGATAGGCACGAGCTCTATTTGCTTGCTTTTTTCTTGATCTGATGGATATAATAAACTGATCGAATATCCAATAATGAATGTAACTAAAGCACCAATAGCATTCCACCAGAACCAAAAAATATCAGGTACAAAAAGCCACAAATAAACATTCACCGCTACACCTGAAAGCAACCCGATATTGGCTCCCTTTGTAGAATATCTTTTCACCAAAATGGCTGCAACAAAAGTTGCTAAAATCGGCCCAAAAGAGACTGAACCAACCTTGTTAATCGCCTCAATGACCGTATCCGCAATATCACCTACAAAAAAAGCGATCACCACACAAACTACACCCCAAAAAAGAGCGGTCATGTGAGAAAGCTTCATATAGCTTTTTTCACTTAAGTCCTTCCCTCTAGCAAATAAGTCTTCTACTGATGCAGCAGAAAGTGAATTAATCGCTGAACTTAAACTAGACATAGCTGCAGAAAAGATTGCTACGATCAATAGACCAACAATTCCACTTGGCAGAAAATCTCTAATGAAAATCGGGATCATCCGATCTGGTTGATCAGCAGGTATTTGACTCATGAAATCAGTTTGAGACATCGCTAATGTTCCTAAGACCAAGCCCATTAAGCAGTAAGCAAGAGTAATAGGAAAACGCATGAGTCCATTGCAAAGCAATGTCTGCTTCATCGTTTTCATACTACTAGCAGATAATAATCTCTGGACCTGACTTTGATCTGTACCATAATAGGACACATACAAAAAGAATCCACCAATGAGCATTGGCCAAAATCCAAATTCATCCCCGTTAAAACCAAGAGATGAAAACTCTACAGCAGTAATCCTTTCAGTATCAACCTGTGCCATGAATTCGCTCCATCCACCCAGATAGGAAAGGCCAAAACTGAAACAGATGATTATACCAATGAAAAGAATGATCATCTGTATCATATCTCCATAAACAACTGCCTTCATCCCACCTTGGTATGAATAGATCATGGTGACAATTCCGATTAGCACAATGCTCTGCCACATGGGTATTTCCATTACACTTTCCAGAATAATAGCCACCGTGTAGATCATTACACCGGTTCCGAAGGCACGACTGATCTGAAAAACTATACTCAGCAAGACACGCGTACTTGGGCCAAATCTTCTTTCCAAGAATTCGTAGACACTTACAATACCAGATTTATAAAATGTAGGTACTAATACCACCATAAGAAAGATCATGGCGAGTGGGACGGCAAACTCATAAGTGAGCCAAATCATTCCACCACCTTCTTTTAAACCAACAAATGCCGGTGCTGAAATAAAGCTTACTGCTGATAATTGGGTTGCGGCCGTACTCATCGCTAAAGGGAACCAGCCAAAACTCCTTCCCCCTAAATAATAGTCGTTCTTATCTGATTGATTTTTAAACCGATATCCTAGATAAAGAAATCCTCCAATGTAAAGGATGATGATCGCATAGTCAAGAATGCTCATTAGTCAGCCATTAGGTCTAATACTACCGCTGCTGTCCATGAAAACTTATCTCCTCCATATCCTTTGCTTAACTGATCTGCCACAGCTCTTCGCGGGTCGAAATATTCGTAGAAACCTAAATTATTAACTAAATCCAAGAAATCCCATTTCAGTATGTTAGCGGTACCATGATGACCATAGCGCTTACATCCTTGATACAACAGCCAATTCATTTGAGGCCAAACAGGGCCTTTCCAATATTTCTTAGGATCGAAAATCCAATGATCAGGGTCGAAACTTGGCATAATTCTATATCCTTCTGGTCGATCAGCCAACATATCCATATAGTCTATGAGTTTATCCGCTTTCTCCTGATTGGGGATTCCAGCAAAAAGAGATACAAAAGATCCAATCTCCTTCATCTTAATATGTTTCTTATTTCTCAGATCATAAGGAGCATACATTCCTAATTCATCGAGCCAGAACTTTTCATTGAACGACTTTTTACTCAATGCATTCAATTCTTCGATCTCAGTGGTATCGAAACCAAACTGTTGTCCTAAATTGATCAATGCATCATTGGAGCGAATCAAAACAGCATTATAGAGTGTATCTTGAACAACAAAAGGAGATTCTTTAGCAATTTCTTTACCTCTATATCCATGTTTCTTGCCTAATTCCATCAAGTAGACATATATATCATAATCTCGATCAGAGGGTCTTTCTGAAGGATCTGCCTTTAGGTTATCATATCGCTTATAAGAAGGAATATCATCTTTGGTGATTGGAATTGTCTTCACTAAGTCATCCCATAGTGGTGAATTATCCCTTCCAGATGCCCAAGGGTGATAAATATAAATCAAACCTTCATTTTCAGGATCTCTATGCTCATAATAGTACTTATGAAGCTTGAACAGTTTTGGTAAAAACGAAAGCACAAATTGTTTTACCTCCTCATCATTTGGGTTCCTTTGCAGTATCTTTTCGATCATAAAAGCATGAACAGGAGGCTGAGTAATCCCAGAAGTTTCTACGTTCTTATTGGCTCTGGGAATGGTAGAAGACTTCCAATAATTAGGCCCTGGGAAATATCCTTCTCTCTTTTTAGAATGGAAAATAATATGTGGCAACATGCCATTTTCCCACTGACCTTTAAACAAAGAGTCAAATTCTTTAAATGCTCGTTGTTTATCGAAAAGTGATAGTCCTAAGGCAACAAACCCAGAGTCCCAGTTCCACTGGTAAGGGTATAAATTACCACTGGGCACAGTATAACTATTATCCCATGTGTTGTCTCTTAAGATTTGAACGGCTTCTTTATTGAGTCGTGAGAATTGACTGACAATTTTTTTGAGATGATCCATATACTTGATAAGCCATTAAAATAGGTCTAAGTGAGGAGAATCAAAAATGAGAGTAAAAGATGTATATGGAATCCATGTGATTTTTAATTCATGATAATTAAGTCTTCCAAGTTCCTTAAACCCACCTTTTCTACTTCTGTTTTTGATGTTTTTATTCTTATCATTGCTGCATGTGGTTAGATCACCTGATCTTATTTCTAGGCTGGTTACTGTTCTATGGACTTCATAGTTTGATGGCTACCGAAAAAGCCAAATCAATTGTACCAATAGAGCCACAGCTGTATCGCCTTTTTTACAATGCAGTTAGTTTGGTCTTATTTTTTGTCTTGCTTTTTCTAGGCGCTCTGATTCCTAGTTACTTGGTCTTTGCACCATCTGGGATTTCTAATTATTCAGGACTCATGCTAGCTGCCACGGGTCTTTTCGTTATTAAAAGAGCCTTTAGAAACTACAATTTCAAATCCTTCATGGGTTTGAAGAAAAATTTATCAGACGATCTAAAGAAAGATGGATTACAATCAAGTATTCGTCACCCTTTATATACCGGTGCTTTACTCATAGTTATTGGCTATTTCTTATTCAACCCACAGTTCACCAGTCTGACTATTTTACTGGCCCTTACGGTTTATTTACCTTTAGGTATTTTTTGGGAAGAAAAGAAGCTCATCAAAATTTATGGCGAAGAGTATTTAAAATATCGCCAAGAGGTTCCTGCGCTTTTTCCTAAGTTTAAGCTGAATAAATAAGGTTTGAAGCAGAAATTAACTGGGATTATAGCAATTATAGGAGTCAGCCTAGTCATCATAGGTATCATTAGCCGCCACCTGGGATTCCTAACGGTAGATCAAAGAACAGCCTTTTTTATAATAGGCTTTGCTCTAATGTTGCTGGGGACACTTTGGAGAGTTGTCTCAGAAATGAACGATTAGTCTATGGAAATGGCTCGTGCAATAGCTTCATAAGTATTGTTCCAGCTTAATTTTATTTAAATTTGAAGGTATGAGGGGAATACTAAACTGCTGTATTTTATTATTGGTAATTATTATTTCTGCCTGTGGTTCTGGAAAAGAGAACTCAAGTTCAAATGCAGATCCTAGCAATCAATACATGGTCGATCTTTTGGCGGAACGCCATAGCGTGGTGAACCCTTTAGACATGCAGTATTACTATAACTCGAAAAGAGCTGCTACTTATGATTCCTTAAGAAGGAGACAGAGCCCTGGCTCTCCCGACTATTCATTTCTTACTTATTGGTACAGCAGAGAGCTATTGAATAGCGGACTAACTGAAAAAGCCATAGAAGAAATTCAAGAGCTTCAAACTTTAGCAGATGAAGGTGAAGTGGAAATGGAAGATCAAGAAAAAAGCTTCTTTAACAGATTATTAGCTGTAGCCTATCTGAGATTAGGGGAGCAAGAGAACTGCATCATCAATCATAGCTCTGCCTCATGTATAATTCCTATTACAGCAGATGGCATTCATACTATCACTAGGGGCTCTGAAACCGCAATTGAAATCATCGAACCTTTATTAGAGGAAACTCCTAATGACCTTGAGCTACAATGGCTACTAAACATTGCCTACCAAACTTTGGGAAAATACCCTGATGAAGTACCTGGTAAATTTAGAATTCCTCTAGATGCTTTCCAGGATAACAGCTCTGGAGTAATTGACAGATTTGAAGATGTTGCACCAATGCTTGGCGTTGCGACTCGTGGATTAGCAGGAGGCTCTATCACTGAGGACTTCAACAATGACGGGTACATAGATATATTAGTTACCTCAAGCGGATTCACATCGTCAGATCAAATGCGAATCTACATAAATGATGGCCAAGGTGGTTTTGATGATATGACCGAAGAAGCGGGGCTCAAAGGCTTAGTCGGAGGATTGAACTCGGTTCAAACAGACTACAATAATGACGGCTATGCTGACATTTTTGTCTTACGTGGTGGTTGGTTTGGCAAATGGGGTAAACATCCGAATTCATTACTAAGAAATAATGGTGATGGCACATTCACTGACGTGACCAAGGAAGCAGGAATTCTTTCGTTCAACCCCACTCAGACTTGTGTTTGGGCAGATTTCAACAATGATGGATGGCTTGACCTATTTATTGGAAACGAGACTAATGTCAATCAAAATTCAGGTGAGCAGATAAGTAGAGATGATATTCATCAGGCTGAATTTTACCTAAATAAAAAAGATGGCACATTCGCCAATATCGCACAGTCCATAGGATTCTCATTTACTAAATTCATAAAAGGTGCAACTGCCATAGACGCCAATAATGACGGGCTGCAAGATCTCTTTTTATCAATTTTAGGAGAGCCTAATAAAATGATGATTAATAAAGGGAATATGCAGTTCGAGGATCGAACTCAATCTGCAGGTGTGTTTGAACCGATCATAAGTTTTCCTGTCGGTTCTTTTGACTACAATAATGACGGCTATGAAGACCTAGTGATCAGTGGATATAGTTCTTCTAATAATACATTGGCCTTTGAAACCGCTTTCGAGTTTATGGGTAATAATGCACGAGCAGCATTGCCGAAGATCTACAGGAACAATGGTAATGGTACATTTTCTGACGTAACAAAGCAGCTCAAAATGGATAAGACTATTTATGGGATGGGCTTTAATTATGGAGATCTAGACAATGATGGTTATTTAGATATTTATTTTGGCACAGGTGACCCAAGTTTCGAGAGTATTATTCCTAATCGCATGTTCAGAAATGTGAATGGCGAATATTTTGAAGAAGTAAGCTTTTCAGGAGGTTTTTCCAACATTCAAAAAGGACATGGGATAAGCTGGTCAGATATAGATAATGATGGTGACCAGGACATCTACATAACCATGGGTGGCGCTCATGAAGGTGACATTTATCAGAATCAACTTTTAGTCAATCCTTCCGAAGGTAAAAACTGGATCAATATTAAGCTTACCGGAACTCAAGGGAATAAAAAAGCGATAGGTGCGAAAGTTCACTTGAGGACCTCATCAGGGCAGAATATCTATAGAACCGTAACCAGTGGCGCCAGTTTTGGAGGTAATAGTTTAGACCTGGAAATAGGAATCGGTACAGCTGAACAGATAGATGTCATTGAAGTGCAATGGCCATCAGAAACTTCTCCTCAGACATTCAAAAACATAAGTGCAAATCAGCACAT
>CBFIDS010000053.1:0-14722 GCA_965661435.1 Roseivirga sp. | reverse complement strand
GCATACAGTCCAAAATCATCTGTGCATTTGTAACCAACATAAGCGCAGAGAAGGATGATCGCTTGAAGCCAAACTGACCTCTTGGAAATGGCTTTCTTAACGCCACTGAGGCTCAGTTTTGGACTATCTTTTTCTTGTCTAGCATCTTCATTAGGAATTATTTTCCAAACTAAAAAAGCTGTTAGGATAACGAATATGGAAAAACTGATGATTACTTCGCTTAAAACTAGTGTTAATTGGTTTTTATTAGCCTCCTGAGCTTCTACAGGAAGCAAGAAATCAAGTAAAAAAACAGAGAGTGAAGCGATCAATGCAGCAAGAAAGCCTCTTCCACCATCAACCAAGCCTTGTGATTTGCCTTGAGATTCTTCTCCACCAAACTTTCTAATTCCTTTGATATAAGCAGACCAAAAGAATAAAATGGTACTCAATCCCCAGAATCCATAAAGAATAGTCAATGTGGTTAGAGAAGGAATTGCGGCCATAATAAGGCCCGCTAGTGAAGTGGCTAAAAGTGAAAATATCAATAACCTTTTAGGAGAGAATCGATCTGCAATAGGTCCTCCCACAATATAGGAGACCATTGCAACTATTCCGTAGACAGTGAATGCAGATCCTAGTTGGAGGTTGTCAATATCGAAGACGGTTAGAAAAGTAGGACGAAAAACCCTTGTAACTACAAATGGGAGGAGGAAGATCGATTCTCCCACTATCATCAGCGTGATAAGTACCAAAGTTTGTTTTTTAGTTAATCTGCCCACCGCTATAAGTTGGAGACTTTATTTTCAATTATCAAATAGCTCTAATTACCTTCTCTTGTCCTTCAGTAACTTTAGTTACTTTTACTTGCTAGGAGTCATTATACTTTTGTGACAAAGAATTATAAAAAAGTGAAGCAATTCTTACCCATTCTTTCTTGGCTACCCAATTATCAAAAGTCGCAACTTAATGGAGACCTATTTGCAGGCTTGACTGTTGGTATTATGTTGATTCCGCAAGGAATGGCATATGCACTTATTGCAGGACTGCCTCCCGTATATGGTCTTTATGCCTCCGTAGTACCTCAGCTTATCTACGCTATTTTTGGTACTTCCAGACAGCTTTCAGTAGCACCTGTTGCAATGGATTCCTTATTGGTTGCCACCGGTGTTTCAGTAATGGCTGTAGAAGGGAGTGAGGCATATATCACATACGCCATCATGTTAGCCTTTTTTATGGGTGTCGCTCAATTTACCCTTGGGTTGATCAGAATGGGCTTTATCACAAACTTATTGGCAAAACCTGTGATCAGTGGGTTCACTTCTGCTGCAGCCTTGATCATAGGATTGAATCAGCTGAAATACCTGCTCGGAATTGAGATTGAAAAGAGTAATCAGGTCTATAAGATTATTTTAAACGCTCTTTCCAATATTGGAGAGACCCATATTGCTACATTAGCGATAGGGCTATTGGGTATTTTGATCATCAAAGGGGTAAAAAAAATCAGCCCTAAAATTCCAGGAGCGTTGATCGCGGTAGTTGCAGGAATTTTAGTTGTAATGGCCTTGGGTCTGGAGGACAAGGGGGTGAGTATTGTAAAAGAGGTTCCGAGTGGTCTGCCATCAATGATGCTGCCTGATCTATCATTAGAAACCATACAGAAACTACTTCCACTTTCATTAACCATAGCCGTTGTGGCCTTTATGGAGGCCTTCTCTGTAGCAAAAGCAATAGAAGCTAAAAGACGAGATTATAAAGTAATTCCAAACCAAGAATTGATTGCCTTAGGTGCTGCAAATATCGTGGGTTCACTTTTCCAAAGCTATCCTGTAACAGGGGGTTTTTCTAGATCTGCTGTCAATAATCAAGCTGGGGCAAACACTCCGTTAGCTTCTATTATTTCTGCGGTTCTGGTAGCATTGACATTATTATTTCTTACTCCGCTGTTTTACAACCTTCCTCATGCAATTCTTGCTTCTATTATTATGGTAGCTGTAGCTAGTCTGATTGATATCGGATATATAAAAATCCTATGGAAGACCAATAAAATAGAATTTGGACTTTTGATGGCTACGTTCATTGTAACCTTGCAGTTCAGCATGGTTCCTGGTATTGTTACAGGAATAATTCTATCAATCCTTATTTTACTTTTCAAAGCAGCTAATCCCCATATGGCAGTTTTAGGTAGAGTGAAAGGGTTAAGTGAGTATAGAAATACCAAAAGATTCAAAGAATTAGAGACATGGCCAGAACTTCTGGTAGTAAGGGTAGATGCACCGTTCGTATTTGTCAATATACAGACTATTAAAGAAAAGATATTGACTGTAGCTCTAGAAAGAGAGGATAAGTTGAAATACGTAATCCTTGATGCAGCATCCGTAGCACATATTGATGCAACAGGAGTGATAGGATTAAGCGATTTGATGGAAAGCCTTGAAGAGAAAGGAATTGAACTTTTATTTGCCGAGGTTATTGGCCCTGTTCGTGATGCTTTCTACAGAAATGGTTTAGTACACAATGAACCTGAAAAAGTCTTTTTCCTAACTACTGATAATGCAGTTAATTATTGTTTATCAGGGGAGTTAGCAGATGATAATAAACACCTCGTTACCCAAACTAACGCTTAGTGTAACTTTAGTTACCTGGAGATTCTTCAAAAGGAACGTATTTTACACTGATCATGTAATTATATCGACTTGATTAGAAAATTATAAAAAGATGAAAATAGAACAGATTTATACTGGATGTTTAGCACAAGGTGCTTACTACATAGAAAGCAAAGGAGAGGCGGCTATCATTGATCCTTTAAGAGAGGCACATCCTTATTTATCAATGGCTGAAAAGAATAAAGCCACCATTAAATACATTTTTGAAACTCATTTCCATGCAGATTTTGTGTCTGGGCATGTAGACCTTGCAAAGAAAACAGGAGCAACTATTGTTTATGGTCCTGGAGCGAAAACTGAATTTGATATCCATGAAGCTACAGATGGTGAGCTGTTTGAAATCGGAGATGTTAAAGTAAAGGTATTACATACGCCAGGTCACACCCTAGAGAGTTCAACTTTCTTGTTGATTGATGAAAATGGAAACGAACATGCCATCTTCAGTGGTGACACACTCTTTATTGGAGATGTTGGAAGACCAGACCTTGCTCAAAAGGGAGATATTACTCAAGATGACTTGGCAGGGATGCTCTACGATAGTTTGAGGAATAAAATAATGACACTTCCTGATGATGTTATTGTATATCCAGCTCATGGAGCAGGCTCAGCTTGTGGAAAGAACATGAGTAAAGAAACTTCAGATTCTTTAGGTAACCAGAAAAGGAATAATTATGCCTTAAGGGCAGACATGACTAAGGAGGAGTTCATAAAAGAAGTAACAGATGGATTACTACCACCGCCTCAATACTTCGCACAGAATGTAGCCATGAACAAATCGGCTAATACAGGTGGAGTTGATCAGATCTTAGAAAAAGGTAATGTAGCTCTTAATGTAGAAACGTTCGAAGCTATGGCTAATCACGAAGGTGCTTTGGTATTAGATACTCGTCATCAGGATGAGTTCGTTAAGGGCTTTATTCCTAATTCTATCTTTATTGGAATCGATGGGGATTTTGCTCCTTGGGTAGGTGCCTTGATCACTGATCTTCAACAACCTATTATTTTCTTGGCAGATGAAGGCAGAGAAGAAGAGGTGGTAACCAGACTTTCGAGAGTCGGTTATGACAATACCCTAGGTTATTTAGAAGGTGGAATGGAAGCGTGGAAAGCCGCAGGAAAAGATATCGATGCGGTTAATTCTGTTTTAGCTAGTGATTTTAAAGTGAACTTGGAAGATGGGAAAGCGAATGTTCTAGATGTCCGTAAACCCGGTGAATATTTAGCAGAGCACATAGAAAAAGCGAAGAACACTCCTTTAGACTTTGTGAATGCTGAAATGGATAGGATTGACAAAGACACCGAATATCATGTGCACTGCGCAGGAGGGTATAGATCTGTGATCTTCTCTTCAATTCTAAAATCTAGAGGATATGACAAAATAATCAATATTCAAGGTGGTTTTGATGCTATTGTAGAAGCAGGTATACCAGTTACAGATTACGTTTGTCCTAGTACTCTCAATTAATTTTAATTATAAATCAAAATTTTAAGGCGGAGGCTGTTTAGGGCTTCCGTTTCATTTAAAGTATACCCAAATGGATATTATAGAATTTGTTCAACAGCCGTGGCCTTGGTATGTTGGAGGAGCGATCATTGCCTTGGTAATGTTTCTTCTTCTCTACTTCGGTAATAATTTTGGGCTTTCTGCCAATTTCAGAAATATGTGCTCTATGTTTGGTGGAGGTCGTTCTTGTGAGTTTTTCAATTTCGATTGGAGAAAACAAACTTGGAACCTTGTCTTCCTTTTTGGAACGGTTTTAGGAGGATTCATCTCTTATCAATTCCTTATGCCCGACACATCTATAGCGATTTCAGAGGCTACCGTAGCAGACTTACAAGCTTTGGGTATTGAAAATCCAGGTAGTGGTATAGTACCCGAAGACCTTTTTAGTTTTGAGAGCCTACTCAGTGTAAAAGGTATCATCATGTTCGTAGTTGGTGGTTTTCTCGTTGGTTTTGGGACTAGATATGCTGGCGGTTGTACAAGTGGTCATGCTATAAGTGGATTAAGTGATCTACAACCCGCCTCTCTTTTAGCTGTTGTTGGCTTCTTTATTGGTGGGCTTTTAATGACTCACTTCATCTTACCACATGTAATCACACTCTAATCTGACAAATCATGAAGTATATAAAATATTTGGTCTTAGGAACACTTTTCGGAATAACGCTTTCCAAAGCAGAAGTGATCTCCTGGTATAGAATTTATGAAATGTTTAAGTTCCAGTCTTTCCATATGTATGGGGTAATAGGTACGGCAGTCGTTTTAGGGATCATTATTACTCAAGTTATTAAAAGAACTAGGATGAAATCAATGTCGGGCGATCCGATCGTTTTTACCCCTAAAGCTTGGTCAGTTCCCAGATACTTAATTGGAGGAACGATCTTTGGGCTTGGATGGGCAATGACAGGTGCTTGTCCTGGACCAATGTTTATCCTTTTGGGGAATGGCGTGTTGGTCATCATTGTTGCCATTGCTTCCGGTCTTTTAGGTACTTATGTTTACGGGCGTGTAAAACACATACTGCCTCATTAATGACTCAAAAAACTTTTCTTTCCCTAATTATTCTGTTCACTAGTTTCAACCTGGTCTCACAGGAAAAAACTCGAAAATTCAAATGGGGAGGTTCTCTTACATCTCGCTATATGTCTACTAATAATAGTGGGGACCTTGAGAACTTCAATGCATTTGTATTTTACGGGGATATTGGAGGGAGTTATAAAGTTAATTCTTGGCTGACACTTTCTACTCAGGTGAATGGTCTAGCTGTGCCTAATACAGATGGTATTACAAAAATAGATGTCACTACAGGTTCGGGTCCGATCTATGAAGGTAATCTATTTAACATTCGGACAATGAGTGGCAATTCTGAGTTTGCTTTACCCATCTTAAGTGCGCAGATAGAATTAGAAGGGCAGTTCATAACTATAGGTCGATTCTTGAAGAATACACCTGCCGTTAATGCAGAGCCCTGGCCTTTTCCAAATGCACTAGAAGGTGTGTGGTATGAAAATTATAAGGCAGAAAATACTTCTTGGCAACTGGGCGCTATTTACAGAATAGCACCTCGCTTTTCAGGCAACTTCGAAACAATAGGAAGTTCAATTGGAGTAGGAGGCATTGGGGTTGACGTCTTTGGGGATCCGAGTGGTTATAGAGAGAATGTAGAATCAGATATCCTGATTATAGGAAACTACAATAAACTATTTAATGAGACCTTCTCAATTGACATTTGGGATTATTATGCAGAAGGGATTACTAATACCTTATTGATAGAACCTAAGGTACAAATTACTGAGAATGACCTGACCTTTAGTGCTTTAGGGATGTATCAAACAAAAGTAGGGGATGGAGGTAATGATAACCCGAGCTTAGCCTATCGGGTGGATGATCTAGCATTGTATTTTGGCTTAAGAGCTGAAAAAAGAATCGGTAAAAACAGCTTTCAACTTAACTTTTCTAGAATCAGCGATAATGGTAGATTTTTACTACCAAGAGAATGGGGTTTGGAGCCCTTTTATACTTTCCAAAGACGTACTAGAATCGAGGGATTCAGAGATGTAACATCTCTTATGTTCAAGTGGGAAAGAATCTGGTCAAATAATTCTGGGAATTATAGACTCTTCAGTTCGCTTGGTAAGAATAAGCTTCCAGTTGTGACTGATGCTCCACGTAATAAATATTATACACCTTCTCATTACCATTGGGCATGGGATTTTAAATATGAACCAACTCAATGGATGAAAGGCCTTTCAGCTGAAATCTATACCGCTTATAGATTTTTAGATGCCACTGTAGATAATGATCCAGATGCATTGATCAATAGGGCAGACTTTTACCACTTCGATTTTATATTAAATTATAGTTTTTAAGTTCAAATGAATCCGGAAAAACAAATAGAGATTGTTAAACGTTTAACGCTACTTTTGGGTGGGGCTTTGATGATACTACTTGGTATAACAACAATAAGTTTTGTGGATCCGGATATTTTGAAATTTGAGAAGGAAGAAGAGGGTCCATGGAGGCCTAGGTCGATTGAGACAGATCTAGTCGATGAAGAAAAGGCCGCCATGATCAAGTTAGGTTATGAAGTGATCACCAGAACACCGGAATTAATAGGTCCATTGGCCGATAACCCAAGAAAAAGATTTGCCGGTAACAACCTTACTTGTCAAAGCTGTCATTTAGAAGGAGGTACTAAGCCAGGATCAGGTAGTTTTGTAGGAGTTTATAATAGGTTTCCTCAATTCAGAGGTAGAGAGAATAAGATTGGGACACTAGAAGAACGCATTGACGGTTGTATGGAGAGAAGCATGAATGGTAGGAAAATGCCACACAACTCCTTAGAAATGCAAGCAATGGTCATTTACATCAAATGGCTGAGTGAAGATGTTCCTGAAGAGCAAGAGGCAAAGTATAAGGGCTTTGTAAAAATAAAACTACCTGAGATCAAAGCTAACCTTGCTGAAGGACAAACCATTTTTGAAAAACATTGCGTGGTTTGTCATGGTGCCGAAGGTCAGGGCGTAAGAGCTAATGACAATTCTATCTATGAATTTCCGCCATTATGGGGAAATGACTCTTATAACCATGGTGCAGGAATGCACCGGGTGATCACTGCTGCCGAATTTATTAAATCAAACATGCCTTATCTACAAGCCACTTATGATAATCCAGTTCTTACCGATGAAGAAGCATATCATGTGGCAGCTTATATCAACAGTTTTGACAGACCGCAAAAAGTGAATGCCGAAATTGATTTTCCTGATAAAAAGTTAAAGCCAGTTTCTACACCCTATGGGCCTTGGGCTGATGAATTTTCCGTTGAGCAACACAAATATGGTCCTTTTCAACCCATCATCCTTTATTATCAGGAAGAATATGGGATAACGAAAAGTAAATAATCACATGGCTTGTCTTCCTATAATATTCTTAATGCAATGAGTCACGAAGTCTTTTTCATAGCATTTGTGAATCTCTACTTTAGGGTTTTCAGGGATATGTGAGAAGTTTGAGTCAGAGATAAGGAAAACTCGTTTATGGTCTAAAAGGCCGAGACCATAGGTTGTTAAAAAGAAATCGAAATGTTTTTTGTTATTGGAAGACATACTGAAGAGTATTATATCCGAGTCATTTATTTTTCGCATACAGTCATCCGCTTTGAAATAGTTGCAATGACTTATATCCCATGATTCTCCTGCTGGAAGTTTTTCTTCAATCCAATCATTCAGCACTTCCATAAAATCTTTCCGATCCTCTATGATCAAAAGGTGTGTCATCTACTTTTTCGTTTAATTATTAAAGAATCGTTTTTTCAAAAAAAAACCATTGATTGTAGGTATTTGCTGTATTAAGCAGTGTACTCTCTAATTACTCATTAAAGAGTTTTTCAATCTGAAGTGTATGTTGAGGTGATTTAAAATGAAATTCATTTCAACTTAATCCTTATTAATAACACAGAGTGCTTTGAATTGCAAGATTATGTATGCGAAATCCAGGGTTAGAATATCTTTCTAATAATTGATATTAATCAGTTTATGGGGTAACAAAAGTTACTAATCCTGAATTTTGAGTTCATCAAATTTGATCTAATAACTTGAAAACTTGATAGGTATGAAGATAGAACAGATTTATACGCAATGCTTAGCAGAAGCCGCTTATTACATTGAGTCTAATGGTGAAGCTGCCATTGTCGATCCATTAAGAGAAGTACAACCCTATATTGATCTGGCAACTAAGAATGGGGCTAAGATCAAGTACGTTTTAGAAACTCACTTCCATGCTGACTTTGTTTCAGGTCACCTTGATTTGGCTAGAAAAACTGGAGCCACGATTGTTTATGGGCCAACAGCTCAACCAAATTTCGATGCACATGTAGCCTCAGATGGAGAAGAATTGAAGCTAGGTGAGTTGACTATCAAAGTGCTTCATACTCCTGGCCATACTATGGAATCATCTACTTTTTTGGTAATTGATGAAAATGGTAAAGACCATTCGATCTATACTGGCGATACATTATTCCTGGGTGATGTCGGTAGGCCCGATTTGGCTGTGAAATCCGATCTTTCAAGAGAAGATCTTGCTGGTCACTTATTCGATTCCTTAAGGAATAAGATTATGCCATTGGCGGATGATGTAATTGTTTACCCAGGTCACGGTCAAGGTTCAGCTTGTGGAAAGAGTATGAGTTCTGAAACTGTTGATACTCTGGGTAACCAAAAGAAATTTAATTATGCGCTCAGACCAGATATGAAACGTGAGGAATTTGTGAAAGAAGTGACAGATGGTTTGATATCTCCACCGCAGTATTTCCCTAAAAATGCTGTAATGAACAAAATGGGTTACGAAAGTATCGATGAGATCTTAGAGCAGGGAGTAATTGCCTTAGACCTAAAGGAGTTCAGTCAAACTGTAGAGAAGAATGGAGCTTTGATCATTGATGCTCGATCTAATGATGCATTTGCAAAAGCTCATATTCCGGGTTCTTGGTTTGTAGGGATCAATGATAATTTCGCCCCTTGGGTTGGTGCTTTGGTGACAGATCTAAAAACACCTATTGTTTTCTTGGCTGAAGAAGGTAAGGAAGAAGAAGTGGTGATCAGATTATCTAGGGTGGGATATGACAATACACTTGGTTACTTATCTGGAGGGATAGAAACTTGGATAGCAGCTGGAGGAGAAACCCAAGGTGTAATTGAAGTAACAGCGAAAGAATTTGCACAAACTTTTGATAAAACATGCAATCTTCTGGATGTAAGAAAAGAAAGCGAATTCAAGGCACAACATATTGAAGGGGCTGAGAATTTCCCGCTGGATTTTATCAATGAGACAATTACTCAACTAAACAAGGATACACAGTTTTACTTGCATTGTGCTGGAGGTTATAGATCCATGATCGCAATATCCATTCTTCAAGCCAATGGATTTAAGAAACTAGTAAATATTAAGGGAGGCTTCGAAGCTCTAGAAGAGACCAATCTTCCTCAAACAGAATTTAAAGAACAAATCACTATGTTATAGTGATCTGGTTAAGTTGATGGTTGGTAACCCCGGCAGAACGTGTCGGGGTTCTTTTTTAAAACAATTTGAGTGTGTCTTTTGATATGTTAGTGATGGGTAAAATTAAAGAGTTAACCGAACGAGAAATCGATAGAATCATTGAAATGGCATGGGAAGATAGAACTTCTTTCGATGCTATCGAAGATCAGTTCGGTATACCTGAAAAAGAGGTGATCAAACTGATGCGCAGAGAAATGAAAGCTAGCTCTTTTCGGATGTGGAGGGAAAGAGTGCAAGGCCGAAAAACAAAGCACTCTTCCTTGAAATCTACAGACCGCTTTAAGAGTACCCGGCAAAAACAGATCACTCACAATAAGATCAGTAAGCGCTAAAGCATCTTAACTTAATCTTTTAAAGCTTCATAGATCATCTCATACATTTCATTCCAAAATGAGCTCTGATTGAACCCACTAATTTGTGTCATTCCAACAAAGATCATTTCTTCTGCAGGATCAATGAAGAACTTGGTATTGAAATAGCCGCTCCATTCGTAGGTGCCAGGCGATTTAGGACTTCTTTTCGTAGGCTTATCCTGATACAATTGAAATCCTAAAGCAAAACTTCCATCTGGTCCTTTCGGGTAATTTTCATAATCATTGATGATCTTTGGAAGCTGGTCTTTGGTCATTTCTGCCATGGCTTCATTACCTAAAAGTTCGCCACCACCTTCAACCAATGTTTGGATGAATTTGGCATAGTCCATGGCAGTACCACTTAAACCAGCTCCTCCCGCAAAGAAATCTCTTGGGCCTTGAGTTGGATAATCGGTCGAAGAGGACATTCCTATTTGATCAGCGCTCATATAATTTCCATTCACTTTCACCATAACGGGAGTTAGCCTATCGAACTTTGTTTCTGGTAAGTAGAAATAGGTGTCTTCCATGCCTACTACATCGAAGATGTTTTGCTTGAAGTATTGATCAAGTTTCTGCCCAGTTACTACTTCAATGACTCGTCCCATTACGTCCATGTTCAAACCATAAGAAAAACGACCTCCTGGTTGGTGTGCCAAAGGAACTTCAGCCAGTTTATTGATGAATTCCTCAGTAGTCCACTCCGGATGAGAGAAACCAACATTCATATCAAACTGCTCATAGACAGCCATCAGTTTGCCAGGGTTAAAAGAACCATAGACAATACCAGATGTATGTGTCATGAGATGTCTAATGGTTACTGGACGTTCTACAGGGACTGTGGTATAACTAGAGTCTGTAGGATCGAACTCATCGAGTACTACTTGATTGTTGAATGCAGGAATGTACTTAGAAACTGGATCGTCTAGATCTACTTTTCCTTGTTCTACCAATTGCATCATTGAGACACTTGTTACAGCCTTGGTCATGGATGCAAGACGAAATATGTCATCGCTTGAATATGCTTGGTCATTTACTTCACCAAAACTATTTTGATAAACCACGTGACCCTCCTTAGCGATCATAAATGTTCCACCAGGAATAATGTTCTCACTGACAGCGGCACTTATATAATCATTCATGTCCTGCTCAAAAGTTGGGCTAAAACCAAGCTCAGTAGCAGGTGCTTCCGAAAGCCAATGATCATTTTGACTACCACAACTTGAGATGATTAGTACTAAAAAGCTAAAAAATAAGAATCGTTTCATGAGGGTTGAATTTGTAATCAAGTTATTTAAATGATCAATCAAAATTCAGTAGAATCTTACCTTTTCTCCCAGCTGATTTCATATGCTCTATTGCCTTATCGAATTCATGAATAGTGTACTCAGCCTCTATATCAGCTTTTAAAGCTTGTTTGGTTAGCATTCCAAGTACTTCTGGAATGATCTGTTGCCTTTGCTCTTTTGATAGCCCCATCATCCAAGTGGTTAGCCAAAAACCTTTCATGGTGAGGTTCTTGAAGATCATTAGTCCATTATTCACTGGGACTGGTTGTAAGCTTAAAGCACCATAGACTAGCATTTTTCCATTTTGCTGAAGTGCATTCAATACTTTATCGCCAAGTTCACCTGCCACAGCATCAAAAGCGACCTTTACCATTTCTCCATTGGTGACCTTGTAAACTGTCTTATAAATATTCTCCGTCTTTTCGTTGATGACAGCAGTTGCCCCTAAGTTGAGAAGTGTTTCTTTCTGATCATCAGACCTTACAGTACCGATCACTTTGATTCCTCTACTAGCGGCCAATTGAATAACAAACTTACTAAACGCAGAATTCGCTGCTGTGAGCATGAGCCAATCATCTTCCTTTAAATCAGCTTCCATCAACATGCCGTAAGCCGTGAGTGGATTGATAAAAGCTTGCGCGGCTACCTGATCCGACATGGGGTCAGGTTTGGGAATGATAGACCTTGCATCTGCACAAACATATTCAGCCCATACGCCTGTACCTGTAAAGATCACCTGAGTCCCGGCTTCATATTTTACCCCTTCACCGACTTCCTCAATAATTCCGGTAGCTTCAAATCCGCCTATTTGTGGTAGCTCAGGCCTGATGCCATACATACCTTGAATGAACATAATATCTGCAGGAACAATGTTCGCTTTCTTCACCTTGATCAGTACTTCACCAGTTTTAGGAGAGGGTTTCTCAATATCTACTAGCTCAAGTACCTCTTGAGGATTTCCTTTGGTTTTGAATTGTATTGCTTTCATATCTTTCGTCATTACGAGCTCATTTCGAAGCCCGATCTTTTACTATTACAGTACTCTAGGCCAAGTAATCTCCTGAATTGCAAAACAGAGCCAACAATCAAGAGACTGCTTCGATATCCCGAGTTCTCGTGATTTCTTGCAGTGAAGAGAAATAAAATACTCGTCATGCATACCAAATTAAATTAATTATCTTAGATACCCTCACTGAATTCACATTATGGAAATATCAAATCAATTCGATCTAACAGATAAGGTCGCCATAGTTACCGGAGCTAGCAAAGGAATAGGGAAAGCAATTGCAGTTGCATTGGCCCAACAAGGGGCGCATGTCGTAGTATCTAGTAGAAAACAGGATGCTGTAGATGCTGTGGCTAAGGAGATCACCGATCAAGGCTGGAAAGCTTCTGCATTGGCTTGCCACATGGGCGATGATGAACAGATCCAAAAATTGGCGAAAAATACCATCAAGGTTTTAGGAGGAGTAGACATTGTGGTGAATAATGCGGCTGCTAATCCAGTTTTCGGCCCGGTCGAAAATGCAGGAGATGATGCTTTTCAAAAGATCATGCAAGTGAATGTTCAAGGTCCATTAAACCTTGCCAAGCACTGCTTAGAAAGCATGAAAAGTAGAGATGGGGGTTCTGTGATCAATATTTCAAGTATTGAAGGGATCACTCCAGGTCAAGGTCTTGGTCTTTATTCAGTGAGTAAGGCAGCATTGATCCAACTCACGAAGGTGATGGCAAAGGAATGGGGTAAAGATAATATACGTGCCAATGCCATTTGTCCCGGATTAGTAGAAACTAAATTCTCTGAAGCTTTGACATCCAACGAAAAGATCATGAAAATGGTGATGATGAAACAAGCTTTACCAATGGTGGCTCAACCAGATGATATTGCAGGCTTAGCACTTTACCTATCAGTCCCAGCTTCTCAGTTCGTCACTGGAGCAGTTATTTCTGCTGATGGTGGATTCACAATCTAGTATTAAGTAGTGCGTAATGCGTATTGAGACCCAAACTGTTACCTAATTAACTGATGGACTAATAAATAAACTATGAATAAGATATTCGCTACCGAAAGACTTCTGCCAATTTATCGTGCTTACGAAGATTTTATCACCAAAGAGCTTTATCCTACAGAATTACATTTATTAAAAGGAGATTGGAAAGAAACTGAGTCTATCTTAAATGCTAAAAGAGAATCAGCAAAAGAAGCTGGGCTTTGGGTACCCTACCTATCTGAAGATGAAGGAGGATTAGGCCTGAGTATGGTAGAATTTGGTCAGTTGTCAGAATTGATGGGGACTTCACCAATAGGTCATTATGTTTTCAACTGCCAGGCACCTGATATCGGTAATATCGAATTGCTGCATCAGTTCGCTTCAAATGAGATCAAAGAGAATTATTTGAAACCTTTAATGAATGGAGAAATCCGTAGCTGCTTCGGAATGACAGAGCCTGAGTTTGCGGGTTCAAATCCAGTAAACATGGCAACATCTGCTGTTTTTAAGGGAGATGAGATCGTCTTGAATGGACATAAATGGTTCACTACAGCTGCTGATGGTGCCGCTTTTTGCATAGTTATGGCTGTTACTGATCCTGATGCAAACCCATATCAACGTGCCAGTATGGTATTGGTGCCAACCGATACTCAAGGATTCGAGCTCATTCGAAATATCCCGATCATGGGGGATGAAGGAGCTGGTTATTTTTCACACGCTGAGATCAGACTCAATGAGGTGAGAGTACCTAAAAGTCATTTAATTGGCCAGTTGGGCGAGGGTTTTCGAATGGCACAAATGCGTTTAGGACCTGGAAGAATTCATCATTGTATGCGCTGGATCGGTGTTTGCGAAAGGGCTTTTGATATGATGTGTCAAAGAGCCTCCAGTCGTGACTTAGGATCGGGAAAGAAATTAGGTCATAAACAAACTATTCAGAACTGGATCGCTGAATCACGAGCTGAGATCGATGCCTCACGATTAATGGTGCTGAGTGCTGCAACCAAAATGGATGCTGAAGGTGCTAAGGCAGCTAAAGTGGAGATATCAACTATCAAATTCTATGTCGCCAATGTATTGATGAAGGTGCTGGATAGAGCTATTCAGGTCCATGGGGCATTAGGAATTACAGATGATACTTTGCTTTCCTTCTGGTACAGACATGAGCGAGGGGCTCGAATCTATGACGGTCCTGATGAAGTGCATAAAGCCAGCGTAGCAAAAGCGATCTTAAAAGAATACGGAATATGATAGACAAAGCTGAGCAGGTAAGAACTGGAGAAGAACTCGATCTTAAAAATCTCCAAGCCTATCTCAAGGAGTATTTACCTGACTTCTCAGGAGATTTAGAAGTCAAACAATTCCCTTCTGGTTTTTCTAACCTTAC
>CBFIDS010000052.1:0-3593 GCA_965661435.1 Roseivirga sp. | reverse complement strand
AAAAGGCTTTCCATTTGTGACCTTATTCATCCTGTTCTTCTTTATTATTCCAGCCATTGTTGGCAAAAGAAGAGGGCGAGGAATTGGTTCTCGCGGTTTACCATGGTGGGCTTGGTTAATGATGGGCAGTAGCATGGGCCGTAACAGAAGAGATGACGATTTTGATAACTTCCGCGGTGGTGGAGGTATGTTCGGAGGAGGCGGTTCTGGCTTTGGTGGCGGAGGCGGAGGCTTCGGTGGTTTCGGAGGCGGCTCCTTTGGAGGCGGCGGTTCCGGAGGAAGCTGGTAGTCAGTTCATTCGTTGATTAGGAAATTAGTTATTAGGGCTTTACGAAAGGGAAGTCCTGTTTTTTGTTAAAAGCTTTCTAAAATCATACATTCTCCTTTTTACTATTAATTTCACTCATAAATTGATTGACCAATAACCTAATTCACTAAACTATGGATACTCCGTTTCACTTAGCATTTCCGATCAAAGACATAGAATCTACCAGAGCCTTTTTTGGCGATCTTTTAGGATGTGAGATCGGCCGGTCTACAGATAAATGGATCGACTTCAATTTTTTCGGACATCAACTCAGTGCGCATGTGAAGCCAGATGAATTGGCACAAGCCAATACCAATGCTGTGGATGGAAAGAATGTTCCAGTTCGTCACTTTGGTGCGGTACTAGAATGGAAGCAATGGCATGACCTTGCTGATAAGCTGAAAGCGGAAGGCATCGATTTCGTGATAGAACCTTACATCCGTTTCGAAGGAGAAGTAGGTGAACAAGCCACTATGTTTTTCCTAGACCCAAGCGGTAATGCTTTAGAGTTCAAGTCTTTCAAAGATCCTGCTCAGATCTTTGCGAAATAGAATTATGCATTCTTATTAAACTCTAATTCCAGGTTAATATGAAAAATGGGGATTCCTACTTTTACGGGAATCACTAACAAAAGAGTAAATTGTGAATATGAAAATCACAGTACTTGCTCTTTTCTTAACGCTGAGCACTCATTTAATTTCCCAAGAAGATTATCTCCTTATTCCAGATCGAGTTTTTGATGGTAAAGTGATGCATGATGATTGGGTGGTCGCTGTTTCCAATAGTAGAATCACCTATGCTGGTCCAGCTAAGAATATTTCTTCTGATTCAACGATTCGATTGGAGGGCCAGACCTTAATGCCCGGTTTGATCGAGGGTCATTCTCATATTCTGCTTCATCCCTACAATGAAACCTCCTGGAACGATCAAGTGCTCAAAGAATCAATTGCAGAAAGATCTGCGAGAGGAGTCAATCATTTGAAAGCTTCCTTGATGGCCGGAATAACTACCATGCGCGATCTGGGTTCTGAAGGTGCTGATTACGCAGATGTTGGTTTGAAAGAAGCAGTGGAGAAAGGAGTAATTTCTGGTCCTCGGCTTTTAGTCGCTGGAAAAGCAATTGTTGCCACAGGAAGTTATGGACCCAAAGGTTTTAGGGATGGAGTTGAAGTTCCTTTAGGCGCAGAGGAGGCTGATGGATATGATGACCTCGTTCGGGTGACGAGAGATCAGATCGGTCATGGTGCTGATTTTATAAAGGTATATGCAGATTATCGTTGGGGACCCGATGGTAAAGCTCGACCAACATTCACCGTTCAAGAATTAAAGACCATTGTAGAAATCGCAGAAAGCAGTGGTAGGTATGTGGTGGCTCATGCTTCTTCAGCTGAAGCTATGATGAGAGCAATAGAAGCCGGTGTGGAGACCATAGAGCATGGGGATGGTGGAACCTTAGAGGTATTTCAAGCGATGGCCGAAAAAGAAATAGGGCTTTGTCCAACCATTGCTGCAGGTGATGCCATTACGCAATATAATGGTTGGAGACCAGGGGTCGATCCTGATCCGACAAGGATCCAAAATAAGAGAAGGTCGGTTCAACTAGCATTGCAAGCAGGAGTACCGATGGTCTTTGGTGGTGACGTTGGGGTTTTTCCTCATGGTGACAACGTCAGGGAGATGGAGCTGATGGTTGATTACGGTATGCCTTTAGAATTAGCGTTGATAGCTGCTACCTCAGGAAATGCAGAAGTATTTCACCTCCATAATTTGGGAGAAGTAAAGCAAGATTTCCTGGCTGATTTGATAGCGGTGGAAGGAAATCCCTTAATGGATGTCAATAGCCTTAGGAATGTCAGCATGGTGATGAAAGATGGAAAGATCTATAAACTAGAAGAATGAAAAAGACTCTGATTATACTGTTTTTGGGATTTCTAATTGGGAGCTGTTCATCTGAAAGAACAGATGAACTTGCACAAGCAACTAAATCTATTCATGATTCAACGAATCGACCTTTGGACACACTGAATGTTGGATTCCTTGCTATTAATGGGGTCTATAATTCTGAATTGATGGCGCCTTACGATATTTTTCAGCATACAATATTTCATACGGAGCCAGCGATGAGAACTTTTATCGTTTCTCCAACGCATGAACCCATAGTTACTTTTGAAGGAATTACCGTAACGCCACATTTCAGCTTTGATGATGTTCCTGACATCGACATTTTGGTTGTTCCAAGTGCGGAGCACAACATGGATACAGACTTGGAGGATGTGAATCTCATTAATTTTGTAAAGGAAACTGGGAGCGAAGCTCAGTATATCATGTCACTCTGTGATGGTGCATTTATTCTAGCCCAAGCCGGGTTATTGGAAGGATTGAAAACAACAACTTTCCCTTCTGATATTGGAAAGTTCAGAGAGACCTTTCCTGAATTAGATGTTTATGAAGATATATCATTTGTTCATGACGGTAAGGCTATAACGTCAGCAGGTGGAGCTAAATCCTACGATCCTGCTTTATACTTAGTTGAATTCCTCTATGGTAAAAAGGTGGCCGATGGCGTTGCCGCTGGTTTGGTCATAGAATGGGATGTGTCTTCCATCAAGTCTATTATTCCTAATTAGCTTGCAAAACTTCCGTAAAGCTTGATAAGATGCTTCGTACCTCAGCATGACTGTTACCTTTGATTATGGCTTATCATTGACCAACTGCCTAACACAGCCTTATACTCAAAATAGCTATTCAGCCTGATGAACTTCCGGCTCAGTCATTCCGAGTGTGCGAGGAATCTTATCCAATTAAAAAGCAGGACTTAAAAGGTGGTGTGATAGGATGCTTCGTACCTCAGCATGACTGTTACCGAGACTATTTTCGGTGAGAGACTATCACTGCATAATTTTGCCTTTTACCGGAAATGAGTTTTGTTGAAGACCGAAATCAAAGTCTTCAATAATAAATCCCGAATTGAACGCCACCTTTGGTGTCTTCACCAAAGGATTGTCTTCTGCCTGGCTTGATAAGATGCTTCGTACCTTACATAACTGTTATTGAAGACAATTGCTGTAAAACGAACCTAGGTCAATAAGCCGCAAAGTAATCTTCCAGGTCTTTTAGGGTAGAGCTGCTGGTTTTAATGTCTTCCTTGATCTCTCCTTTTTCTAAAAGAACAATGCGTTCGCAGACATCGGTGACATGGCTGAGGTCATGACTGGAGATCAACATGGTCAATTGATATTTCTCTTTCCATTCTCGAAGAAGGGTTTTTAAACGAATTTGAGTTGTG
>CBFIDS010000051.1:0-23225 GCA_965661435.1 Roseivirga sp. | reverse complement strand
TATGATGTGATCTCTGGCCCAGCAGGAGAAGAGCGAGATTGGGAGCGAATGAAAAATCTCTTTATCCCTGAAGGCAGACTGATGCCTACGGGTCTAAATCCTCAAAGTAAGGAGGTAGGCTACCGCACTTGGACGGTACAGGAATATATTGACCAAGCAGGGGCAAGCCTGGAACGAGATGGTTTCTTTGAAGTAGAAGTAGCGCGTAAAGTGGAACAATATGGTACCATTGCCCATGTATTCTCTACTTATGAATCACGTAGAAAAGTGGAGGATAAAACACCCTTTGCTCGAGGAATTAACAGCATTCAGCTACTCAAAAGTAAAGACCGTTGGTTTATCGTTTCGGTGTTCTGGATGGGAGAGAATGCGGATTATCCGTTACCGGAGAAATATTTGGGAGGGAGGTGAGATTTTTGCTTAATGATTTAGTCTTACTGCTCTGTACATTTCTTGACAACCGTTTAATTTTTTAATAATCAAGACGAGGTATTTTTCATCAACTTGATAGCTAGCTTCTTCACAAATGCCATCAAAACAGATCTTTAGATCGGATATAGTGCTAATGTAATAGCCAGACTTTGATTCCGCTATCCTGTTAGCTGTTCCTATGTTATCTATTCCTTTTGTTATTTGAGATTCTATGTATTCGAATTGTGTAGTGAACTCTATGGTCTTACTCGTGCAAAAGACATATCTACCTTGCTGCTCACATTTTTCTGAAACATCGCGGATGCCGAGTTCATTGGCTTCGTCATTGCAATTAGATATTTCAATCGTTTGGACTTCGAAAGTACCTATGAGCAATTGTTCAGGGGATATGTCCACTTTGGAGCATCCAATTAGGATAAAAGATAATAATATTATGGGTGTTAGTTTACTCATTGAATCAATTCAAGTTCTTAAACTCATTAATAGGTAATGAGTTTTATAACAATCACTTAATTGGTCCAAATGGATGATTTTAATAAAGAATTAATGGTTCGCTTTACCTATAAAAGAGTCCACTTCGAATTCATTTAGTCTAAAGACCGTGTCCTTCTCTTTCATGATATTATGGACTACAAACTTTTCAATGAAGTTCATCTTGTCGATTAATAGTTCACCACCAAAATAACCCAAGGCAAAGGCATGATTTCTTAAGTCTTCATCAAAAGCATTGTTGAATTCTTCTTCAGCTCGGTCTTCCAACATATAGCACATAAAAAGGCCTAATCTTTTGGTCATTAATTCCTTGTGGAATACATGACAAAACTCTTTGACTCCTGGTTGAATATTGCCAAAGTGTATAGATCCTCCAACGATGATTTGGTCATATTTATTAAGGTCTTTTGGAAATGGGTCTTTGACTAGATCGATCATACAGATAGGTCCAGGATGAATTTCCATCAAAAGTAAATTAGCAATTTTCTTTGCAGAACCGTGTCTGCTGCAATAGGCAATGAGCGTTTTCATAAGATTTATGTTTCTTATAAGGTATGCCTATCAGAAAATTAAATAGCTGATAATAAGCTCACTAAATATTGATTATAATCAGAAAGATTCTCCTTAAAATTCGCTATTTTCATTTCGTTGATCAGAGGCTAATTGTTGGAAGACATAGAGTAATTCAGATGCAATCTGAAGACTTCTCTCATCATATTTGTCTCTTTCAACTTCTGTATTGTCAAAAACTTTTGGGTCCTCATATCTGAGTGGTATTCTAGCATCTGCACCTGGAATGAAAGGGCAGTTCTCATCAGCCTGAGAACAAGTCATTATTGCGGCAAAATTCTCTTGAGGATTATCAATATGATCAAATACTTTAGAAAAGGCTCTGATTGAATTGAACTCATCAATAAGTACTCTATAAACGGTATTCTTACCTTTGCTCTCTGGCTTTACCTCAAAACCAAGTCTTCGGCACGAATCCACAGCCCTTTCATTAAACGCAGTTACTTCTACACCTCCAGAAAAGCAAAAAGCAGGAATATCATAATAAACTGCTGCAGTTTTAGCCCAGATCTGTGAAAATTGGCTCCTTCTGGAATTATGAGTGCATATGAAATTGAGATTGATAGATTTTCTTTGATTGAATTGACCTTGGATGTATTGGATCAACTCTTGGAGAGCAGGAAGCCTTGAGTCATTTATTGGTAACTCAAGGGCTTTTTGAATAGTCTTTTGAAGTTTTTGATTCATGTTAGCAACAGCCTGAACCAGGTTCACAACAGGCACTTTGTCTTAAGCTGGATAATTTGATCCGAGGCTTTTCTTCCTTTACACCACATTGGTCTTTGGCAAGGCAGTCTGTAAACTTAGCAATAAGTTGCAATTCCCCATTAATTACTTCCAGTCCGAACTTTTGGATGGTGTTTTCTCCCTGATATTCTACTTCGATCTCACCATCTTCTAATCCTAAGTGTTTTTCAGACAATAAAATAATAGAATTAAGTTTTTGCGGAGCGAGTCTATGATCAAAGTCGTTCGCAGTCCATAATTGGAAATTGATGACATGTTCGGAACGCAGAGTACCGCCACAGTCAATGAAGTTCTTTTGAATGCTTCCTACCTCAGTAACATGGAAATGCTGAGGAACGGCTTCTCCACCAGGTAACCTGAACGTTATATCGTTCAATTGAGAGAGTTCAATTTTTAGCTCTGATAATTTCATTTAACAATTATTTGTAGTGCAACAAGAAGGGTCGTAACCACCAAAAAGAGTGTCTAATTTTTCTTTGAATTCCTCCCATCGCGGCGCATTTATACAATAACTCATACTTACACCTTCGATGGTTCCTGAAATTAATCCAAGGGCTTTTAATTCCTTTAAATGTTGAGAAATCGTAGCCTGTGCAAGTCCTAACTCATTAACTAAGTCTGAATTGATGCAATCATTGGCCTTAATGAGGTATTGAAGAATAGCTATTCGAGCTGGATGTGCCAATACTTTTGCTATACCGGCCAATTCGTTTTGTTCTTGCGTGAAAAGATTAGCTTTCGTTAAACCCATAACTATATCGCAATATTACGATGAAATGATCACTAATCCTAAGATGATTGAGACTTTAGGAATAAAATTCACTATTGATAAGTTAATCAGTTTATCTTCCTGACCTTTTAGAGCTTCCTCAAAGATTGAAATAAGTTTATTTCAAAAGGCTTGCAGCAGATTCATCTATAAACCAAATGAGTTCCCCATGGCTTGGGTTGATGTGAAAAGCAGGGTAGGACTTGGCGATTTCGGCTGAGTCTACAATTTGTTTAAGCTTTTCCTTTTTGCTATCTCCAGTTACCAAAAAGCAAACTGACTTGGCAGCATTGATCACGGGTCCTGTCAATGTCACTCTTTTTTGACCTGATTCAGGATGATTCGCTACTTCACAGGTTTTAGGACTATCCAATAATTCCATCTCATGTGGAAATATAGAGGCAGTATGACCATCTGTCCCCATTCCCAAGATGATAATGTCAAACACAGGCTGATCATTCAGGTGCTCAATCTGATCCTCTATCAATTGACCATAACGTTCCGCTTCCATCACTGGATCGTTTTCTCCAAAAACTCTATTCACATTAGACTCAGGTATATCTACTTTTGAGAGTAGATGATCGACAGTCATTTTATAATTACTTTCCTCATCAGTCGGAGGTACGCAACGCTCATCCCCCCAATACAAGTGAATTTTACTCCAGTCGACTTGTCCATCATATTCCTTAGCCAATAGATCAAATAAGATCTTCGGGGTAGAACCTCCTGAAAGTGCAATATGAAGTTGATCAGTATTTTTGTGCTTTTCGATAAGGTAATCGGCAAAAGCTTTAGCCGTAGCTTGACCAGTTTCTGAAATGCTAAATTGTAAGTCCATATTAGAGTTCGCAGAAATTTCCGTCATTAGTTAGGTTACTACATGGATATCTCCAAGTCATTTTATCACCTTCGATCAGCTTATCGGCATGTTCAGGCCCCCAAGTTCCAGAAGGATATCCATAGATAGGAATATTATCGTCTTCTTTCCATGCTTTCAAAATCGGGTCTATGAATCCCCAAGCGGCCTCGGTTGAATCACCTCTTGCATAGAGGGTTGCATCGCCTTGCATACAGTCTAGAATAAGTCGCTCATAGGCACCAGGAACGTAAACATTGCTTAGTTCATCATAGTGAAAGTCCATATTAACAGTTTCAGTATTGAAACCTGCTCCAGGAATTTTCATATCGAACTTTAGCAGTATTCCTTCATTAGGTTGAATCCTCAGTACTAAAGTATTCTGTGGGTTCGAAAGATTGTTATCATTGGTGAATAGGTGGTGATGGTTGGGCTTGAAGTGAATGACCACTTCTGTAACTCGAGTAGGCAACCTTTTGCCTGTTCTGATGTAGAAAGGAACGCCTGCCCATCTCCAATTATCGATAAAGAATTTCATTCCGACATAAGTTTCGGTTTTTGATTCTTCATCAACCCCACCTTCTTCTCTATAGCCAGGTAATTGTTCACCGCTGACATTTGAGGCTAGATATTGGCCTCTGATCACATCCTTTTCAATGGTTTCTTTGGTGTAGGGCCTCAGGCTCTGAAAGACTTTTAGCTTTTCATTCCTAATAGTTTCAGCATCAGCCCTTACCGGAGGCTCCATGGCTACTAAAGCTACCAACTGAAATAAGTGGTTTTGGACCATGTCACGTAAAGCACCTGCGCTGTCATAATAACCGCCCCTTTTTTCAACTCCAACCGATTCAGCAGCGGTAATTTCAACTCTATGGATATGGTTTCTATTCCAAAGAGGCTCGAAAATAGTGTTCGCAAAGCGTGTCACGAACATATTTTGGACTGTTTCTTTACCTAAATAATGATCTATTCGGTAGATCTGTTCTTCTTCGAAATCTTGAAGAATATGTTGGTTCAGTTCCTTAGCAGAAGCGAGGTCGTAGCCAAAAGGCTTTTCAATGATCAATCTCCTCCAATACTTATCACTTTTATTTAAAGCCGTATCAGCTAAACCACTAGTAATGGTACTGTACAAACTAGGAGGGGTCGCTAAATAGAATATGTAATTACCAGAACACCCAATTTCTTGATCAACTTGCTCTAGTCTTTCTTTAAGTTTTTTGTAACTCTCAATACTCTTGGTGTCCATTGAATGATAATGCACCATCTTGACGAAAGTCTTGATCTTTTCACCACTCTCATCCTTTTTCAGAATGTTCTCATTATTGAAGACCACCTTTTCTCGATAGGAATCGTCAGTGTACTCAGACCTGCCTACTCCAGTGATCGCAAATTTCTCAGGTAAAAAACCACCACAAAAAACATCGAACAATGCTGGGATCAGTTTTCTTTCTGTTAGGTCACCGGATGCTCCAAAAATAACTAGTTGCTGATCTTCAGTTTTCTTCATTCACGTTTGAGCTTCTTACAGCCTTTTTTGTTCAAGGCTAAGGATTGTCTTAAAGATTTGGTTCCCAAAACTAATCAAAAGCCTTAGATTGTGCCCTCGTAATTCTACATTTAAACTAAGGGTTTCCTGATTAAATTTGAAGGACAATTCAAAAAGTAATTTTATGTCATCAACACAATATGATTTTGGACTAGTAGGCTTGGGTGTTATGGGCCGTAACTTTATTCTCAATGTTGCAGATAACCAATTCTCTGCCATAGGATTAGACTTGGACAAGGAGAAAGTGAGCTCGCTGATCGAAGAGTCTGAAGAAAGAAAAGTGGCCGCAACATCATCTAAAGAAGATTTTGTTCAGTCGCTCGCTAAACCCAGAAAGATCATGTTGTTGGTGCCTGCAGGTGGGCCGGTAGATGCTGTGATCAATGACCTAAAGCCTTTGTTAGATGAGGGTGATATTATTATTGATGGTGGAAATTCTTTTTTCACCGATACTGATAGACGATTTGAAGAGTTGAGAGTCGATGGTATTCACTTCTTCGGTTCTGGTGTGTCGGGAGGTGCCAAAGGAGCCAGAAGAGGACCAAGTATTATGCCTGGTGGAGATCCTGCAGCTTATGAGCACATCCGACCGATCTTCGAAGCAGCCTCTGCAAAAGTGAATGGAGAGCCATGTGTGGCACATTTAGGAAATGGGTCAGCCGGTAACTATGTCAAAATGGTACACAATGGTATTGAGTATGCCATGATGCAGATGATCTCCGAGGCCTATCATGTGATGAAATATGGTATGGGGAAATCCAATCGGGAGCTACATGGGTTATTTGACACTTGGAATAAATCAGAATTAGAATCATTTCTAGTAGAGATCACCGCTGCTATCTTCAAACAAAAGAATGATTTAGGAGAAGGGGAGTTGGTAGATTATATCCTTGATAAAGCAAAACAGAAGGGTACTGGTAAGTGGACTTCCCAGAATGCAATGGATCTAGGAGTTCCAATCCCAGCAATTGATATTTCTGTAAGCATGAGACAGATCTCAAGTTTTAAAGAACAAAGATTACAGGCAGAAGGAATCTATCAAGTAGATCGTGCATCTGTCGAACTAAGTGACGATGAAGTTAAGGCTAGCCTCGAATTAAGTTTTATGTTAGCCTATGCTCAAGGATTTGTTCAGCTCAGAAGTGCTTCTAAGGAGTATAATTATGGATTGAATATGGAAGTGATTTCCAAGATATGGAGAGGTGGTTGCATTATTCGCTCTGTCATGTTGGAAGACTTTAGAAAAGCGTTTGATCAAGAGCCTGAAATTGAGAATATCCTTCAGTCAGATGTTTTGAAGGAAAGAGTTAAAAAACTCATTCCTAAACTTAGAAAAGTGGTTTCATCGGCTCTTTCAGCCGGATACCCAGTTCCAGCTTTAAGTGCTTCATTGAATTATTTATTGGCCTATACTTCAGGTAGATTACCATTAAATCTAATCCAAGCTCAAAGAGACCACTTCGGTTCACATACCTATGAGCGCTTAGATAGAGAAGGCATATTCCATACTGAATGGGAAGATTAGATCAACTGATAGATCAGGAAGATCATAATAAAACTGCTAACAGAGATCATTGTGGATTGTATGGTCCACGATTTTAAAGTCTGCTGCACAGATTGCCCTAAAATTCGGTTGACGAGCCAAAAGCCACTATCGTTTACATGTGAGAGCACTATGCTGCCAGAGGCTATGGCCATCATGATAAAGGTCTTTTCTAACATACTCAGGTCCATTCCAGGTAGAACTGCTGCAACGATTCCTGCTCCAGTGAGCATCGCTACGGTTGCACTTCCTTGCATAATTCTGACTAAAAATGTCACTAAATAAGCCAGGAGCAAAACGGAGAATGAGGTATCAAGCATGCCTTGTGCTATGATGTCACCGATGCCCGTATTGATCATTACGGTCTTTAATACACCACCAGCACCAGTGATCAGGATGATCGAGCCTGCTGGGGCTAAGGAATCACTAGAAACTTTGAATAATTCATCCTTCGTTAAGCCTTTTTTCACACCTAAGTAATAGAGGGCCAGAAAGGTCCCAATCAGTAGTGATACAAAGGGATGACCCAGAAAGGCGGTTATATCTACAATGGTAGACCGTTCAATCACTGATTCATTAGCCAAAGTATTGAGTAATGAACCAATTAGGATCAGAATGATTGGTAAGCCTAAGACCCAAAATATCGTTCTGACCAAGCCTTTATCAAAACCAGGAGAGTCTTCGATCTCTTTCTCTTCGGTCTCGTCAATTCCACTGAACTCTGGCACCAATTTTTTGCTTAATACCAGTCCAGTCAATAATGCTATGGGGATGCCGATCAGAGCGCCAATGACTATGGCATATCCCAGATCTACCTGAAGAATATCGGCTACAGCAACTGGGCCTGGAGTGGGAGGGATAAAGCTGTGTGTGATGCCTAGACCTGTTAACAAGGGCAAGCCATAGTATAAAACGTGTCGATTACTCTTCTTGGAAAGAGCCTTGACAATAGGCATTAGTATGATGATACCCACATCAAAAAAAACGGGTATGGATACTATGAAGCCTGTAGTCAAAAGGGCCAATCTCGAGTTAGACTCTCCACCTTTCTTCAAGAGGAATTTGGCCAATGCTTGAGCGCCTCCTGAATGTTCGAGAATTGCTCCGAATATAGCTCCAAGGCCGACAATGGTAGCGACAAATGCCAATGTATCGCCCATGCCTTTAGAAATCGAATCTATAATCTCTTGACCTGAAAGTCCTCCGATCAATCCCACCCATATGCTAGCGAATAACAAACTCAGGAAGGCATTAAGCTTCCATTTCATGATCAGAAAAAGTAGAACAGCCACTCCAGAAATGATGGCTAGATATAGTTGAAGGTTCTCCATGACGATTTAAAAAGTCAGAAATTAGATAATTATATCTATTTCTTAAAGGAAGGCAGAATTAATTCGAGCTGGTCATTCGTAGGGAGATCTGAGGATACAATGATTCCATAGTCAGGTTCTTCCAATGTTTCGAGTTGAGAGCTTACAAGGTCTTTAGGCATGAAATGACCTTTTCTAGCGGAGATCCTCTTCTCTGCACTATCTCTTTCAATTTTTAGGTAAACAATTTCTAAGTCTAGTCTTTGTCCTAGGTATTTACGGTAACTCTCTTTTAAAGCACTACATGCCAAAACGAATTCGTTCCGATGATTCTGTAAAATGAATTCTGAAATAGCGGCCAGCCAAGGCCAACGATCCTCATCTGTTAAGGCTACTCCGCGAGACATCTTGGTAACATTTTCTCTAGGATGAAAGTCATCTGCATCTAAAAATGGAATTCCAAGCTCGGTCGAAATTGCTTTCCCTGTGGTTGACTTACCCGATCCGGAAATCCCTATTACCAGGATCACCCTTTTGTTCTTTCTTTTTTCCACTAGTCACAAATTATCATAAGCTTATAAAATTGAAAAACAGAACGGTTCATAAATCGTTTCTTATCAGTAAATTAAGGTAATGTCTCGCTTCATCATAGTTTTTGTTTTCGTTACATCCATTTATAGCATTTCACATGCTCAAGGATTAGGTGAGCCTACAGAGGTCAGAAGCGTTTACTTCAGAGGGGGAAGCTATTATATTAATGAATTTCAAACAGATCAGATCCATGCATTTTTAGATTCTATACCGAACCTACACAATTTCCTAATTACAGTTCATAGTCATACGGACAATAGAGGTGGTAAAGAATTCAACGAATATTTAAGCAAAATGAGGAGCGAGTCTGTGGTAGAGATCTTGATCAAAAATGAGAGGGTAAAACCGGGAGTGATAGAGATCAAGGACTTTGGTCTGTTCAATCCTGTCTATGATAATTCTACATGGGAGGGCAGGCGAAAGAATAGAAGGGTAGATATTATTTTATGGCTGGCGACTTAGCTGTTCTTGTTGAGCGATCTGAATACTTACGAGGTTATACGGAAAATGATTTGCTAATTTGTTCCAATGGAATCTAGCGTAGCAGTTATTGGAGGTGGAGCAGCAGGATTTTTTGCCGCTTTAAATTGTAAAAAGGAACACCCACAAGCCAATGTCATTTTGTATGAAAAGACTTCGAAGCTGCTCGCTAAAGTAAAGATCTCCGGTGGTGGAAGATGCAATGTTACGAATGGTTTCCAAGGGGTCGGGGGCTTTGCAAAGCATTATCCGAGAGGTGAAAAGCAACTGAAAAAGGCTTTTGGTCAATTCAATTCATCCGATACCATTCAATGGTTTGAGGAAAGAGGTGTCATATTAAAAGAAGAGTCTGATGGTCGTATTTTTCCAACCACAGATAATTCTCAGACCATTATAGATTGCTTACTTCGAGAAGCAAAGACGTTGGACATTCAGATCAAGACATCCTCATTGGTTTCCAAGATTCGCCCTGAAGAAGATCAAGTAGTACTCACTGTAGACGGAGAAGAAGCAGTTTTTGATTCGGTGATCATTACTACGGGTGGTCAGCCAAAAATGGAGGGGTTCAAATGGTTGCAAGACCTTGGACATAAGATTGTACCTCCCGTTCCTTCCTTATTTACTTTCAATATGCCTAAGGATCCTATTACTCAATTGATGGGTCTAACCATTAAGAATACTTCTGTAAGGGTTCAAGGCACAAAGTCGGTTCAACAAGGGCCACTGCTTATTACTCATTGGGGAATGAGTGGTCCTGCAGTACTTAAAACTTCGGCATGGGAAGCACGTCATTTAAACGAGTTGGATTATCAATTTACCGCACATGTCAATTGGTTGGGAGAAGAAAAGACAGAAACTATAGCAAATGAGCTTAATCAACTCAAGTCTGTAAATGGAAAGAAGAAGGTTAAGAATCAGAATCAATTTAATTTGCCACAAAGGTTGTGGGACTTCTTTCTAGATAATGCAGGTATCGATGCTGAGAAACCTGCTGCAGAGCTTTCTAAAAAGGAGATCAACCGACTGTCTGAAATACTGACCAACGACCAACATCAGGTTTCAGGTAAAACTACTTTTAAGGAAGAATTTGTTACCTCTGGAGGAATCGATCTTGCTGAAATAGACTTTAAGAATATGCGAAGCAGGATAATTCCGAATCTCTTTTTTGCAGGAGAAGTGCTGAATATAGATGGTGTGACAGGTGGCTTTAATTTCCAAGCCGCTTGGACTACAGGCTTTATTGCTGGCAAACATTGTCTAGATTAATTCCACTTGTCAAATAGCAGGCTTTAACTTTAAGTCATTTGTGTTATTTTTCAGATTCAAGTGAACAGAATTTATGAAGACTAAAACTATTCTCAGCGTTCTATCATTCCTGTGTCTTTTTACTTTACAAGCTCAGGATATTGAGGAAGCCTTAAAAAATTACGAATTTAGAAATGTAGGTCCCTTAAGAGGAGGTCGTGTTACAGCTGTCATGGGCGTTGCCGATCAACCTTCAACCTTCTATATGGGAGCCACAGGCGGTGGTGTATGGAAGACTACCAACTATGGCCATTCCTGGTTCAATGTATCGGATGGCTATTTCTCAACGCCATCAATTGGTGCCATCTCCGTTTTCCAGAAGGATCCTAATGTCGTTTACGTAGGAACTGGTTCTGATGGATTAAGATCCAATGTGATCACAGGTAAGGGTGTTTATAAATCGAATGATGCCGGAAAGACTTGGGACTTCATTGGTTTGAAAGAAACGGGTCAGATCGGAGCAGTAGAAATTCATCCTGATAATCCAGATGTTGTTTACGTGGCTGCTATTGGTAAAGCCTTTGGAAGAAACGAAGAGAGAGGAGTTTTTAAAACTACAGACGGAGGTAAAAGCTGGGAAAAGATCCTTTATCATTCAGATAGCATAGGTTTCTCAGACCTAGAATTTGCTCCTGACGATCCTAGTACCATTTACGCGGGTGCATGGAGAGGTGAAAGAAAGCCTTGGACCATCATCAGTGGTGCCTCTGAAGGTGGGGTTTACAAATCTACTGACGGAGGAGCTAACTGGACAAAATTAACAAATGGCTTACCTGATAAGCTTATTGGTAAGATCGATTTTGCAGTTTCTGCCGCAAATCCTGACAGAGTATATGCTAACATTGAAGCTTCAGATGATCAAGGTGGACTTTATAGATCTGATGATAGAGGAGCTACTTGGGAATTCGTTTCAGATAATAGCAATTTGACCAATAGACCTTTCTACTATACCAATATCTATGCGAATCCAAAGAATGCAGATGTCATTTTCAATTCTGCACTTAGGTTTCTTAAATCTACCGATGGAGGTGAGAACTGGCAATATGTTTCAACTCCTCATGGGGACAATCATGACCTTTGGATCAATCCAAATGATACTTCTATATGGATCCAAAGTAATGATGGTGGAGCCAATGTTACCATCACCAATGGTGAAACTTGGTCTACCCAATTCAACCAACCAACGGCAGAATTATATCAGGTTGAAGTAGATGATCAATATCCTTACTGGCTATACGCCGGTCAGCAAGACAATTCGAGTACGATCGCTGTACCGAGTATGCCGACTGAAAGTGTTCAAGCAGGAAGCAATGCGTTCATCATTAATACAGGAGGTTGCGAAACAGGACCTGCTGTTCCAAAACCTGGGAATTCAGACATAGTCTATTCTAACTGCAAGGGTAGATTTGGTGTGTATGATAAGACCACTGGGCAAGAACTTCAATACTATGTAGGCGCAACCAATATCTATGGTCACAACCCTAAAGACTTGAAATTCAGATTTCAAAGAGTAGCACCAATTCACGTTTCACCTCACAACCCTGATGTGGTTTATCATACTTCTCAGTATGTTCATAAGACTACAGATGATGGTAAGACCTGGGAGATCATTTCTCCAGATCTAACCGCATTCGATCCTGATTTCCAAGTGGTTCCGGGTTCACCAATTACAAGAGATGTTACGGGAGAAGAATATTACAGCACTATTTATGCCATCAGAGAATCGACTATTCAAGAAGGATTGATCTGGGTAGGAGCGAATGATGGACCTGTCCACGTCACCAGAGATGGTGGTAAGAACTGGACGAACGTAACTCCAAATATGCCTTCTGGCGGAAGAGTAGATGCGGTAGAACCATCTCCGCATGATCCCGCCAAAGCTTATGTGTCAGTGTTAAGGTATCAACTGGATAATGATTTCAGGCCTTATATCTACAAAACAGAAGATTTTGGACAAACTTGGGAGTTATTGACTCCTGGGGATAATGGTTTGCCTGCAGATCATCCAGCTAGAGTGATCAGAGAAGATCCGGAAAAAGAAGGAGTGCTTTACGCAGGTACTGAATTTGGTCTTTTCATCTCTTTCGATGATGGAAAAAACTGGAATGCATTCAATAATAATCTACCTGTTACACCGATCACTGATATCAAAATTCATCATGATGACCTAGTGATGTCAACTATGGGTAGAGGTTTCTGGATCCTTGATAACATTATCAGCTTAAGAGGTTTAGCAGAGGTGCAGGATGAGCAGGCTCATTTATTTGAGATCAAAGAGGGTGTAAGAAATAGACTTTATGCCAGAAGCGCACAAAATGGTCCTGAATACCCAAGAATGGGTGTTACCATCGATTACTACATCAAGGACGAAGCAGAGAAAGTGCAATTAGACATTCTTGATAATGAAGGTCAAGTGGTACGAACCTTTGTGAAAGGTCGTCCGAGTCCTGAAGTGAATACTGAAAGAGATATGTCTACTGAGTTCTCGAATCCTCCTGCAGCTGGTGGTCTTCCTGCCGAAAAGGGATTCAATAGATATAATTGGAATATGCGTCACGCAGGTGGTTGGAGTGATAACCCAAGAAGAGCCTACATGGGTAATGGGCCAATGATTTCAACCGGAACATTCAAAGCAAGATTGACCGTAGGAGATATGATAATGGAGAAACCGTTTGACGTGGTTTTAGATCCAAGAGTAACTTTGGTCTCAGATGCTGATGTTCAAGCTCAAGAGGAGTTAGCTTTGGAGATTCAGTTATTCTCTGACGATGTATCGAAGCTTATAGCTAAGATCGATGAGGCTCGTGAGAAACTTAAGAACAGTTTAGACACCGAAAGTGCAAACAGAAGACAAATTAGAATGAAGGAGCAATTGGACCAGGTTTATTACAAACTGGTAACTCCTCCAGGTACTTATATGCAACCTATGTTGAGTTCTCAGACTGGCTACCTTTCTAGCATGATCGGTAGAGCAGACCAAAGACCAGGTAAAGATGCCTACGATCGTTTCGAAGAACTGAAACGAAGATTTGAGGCCATCAAGGCAGAGTTTAACGAGCTTCAAGACTAGAATTAAGCCTTGAAACAAAAAGGATTTCTGAAAATACCCCATCCGGTGGTGATGCTCTTTGGTATCATTGTCTTGACAGCCATTTTGAGTCACATCATTCCGGCTGGGGTATTTGAAAGAGAAATGATTGAAGGTAGGAGCCGAGTGATCCCTGGCTCATATCATGAGGTCGAACCGACTCCACTATCCTTTTTAGATACCTTTTTAGCAATTCCAGGAGGTTTTACTTCTGCCATTTCCATCATTTTTGTCGTCCTTTCTTCAGGAATCATGTTTGGTATTCTTGAGAAATCAGGAATGATCGAAAATGCGGTAGGTACTTTTGTCAAGAAACTTGGGGTTGAAAGAAGGTTTCTGGTGGTCATTTTAATGACCTACCTCTTCGGCTGTCTAGGCATCTTTATTGGATATGAGAATAATATTGCACTAATACCTATTGCTGCCATTACCTCTTTGGCTTTAGGTGGAGATCTGATGCTCGCTGCAGGAATTTCCGTTGGGGCAGTGACCATTGGTTTCGGGCTTTCTCCTGTTAATCCTTATACAGTAGGAACTGGACATACTTTGGCAGAAATGCCCATGTTCTCTGGTTGGCTGATCCGTTCCATTCTCTGTTTTTCAGCCCTTTCATTTCTGGCCTTTATCAACGTCAGGTATTTCAAAAGGATCATCAAAGACCCAAATAGGTCTCTGAGTTTAGGAATAGATACCAGTGGATTTCAGTTATCTAAACCATTAGAAGATTACAGAATGACCGGAAATAACTGGTTAGTTCTTTTAGTCTTTGTAGCAGGAATGTTCATGATGCTCTATGGTGTTTTTGAATGGCATTGGTTCATTAATGAGATCTCCGCTATCTTCCTGATGATATCTATTGCAGCAGGCATAGTTTCAGGTCAAAGCGGAAGAACTATAAGTGAAACGGCTTTGAAGTCTGTGTCTGTGGTAGCCCCTGGTGCTTTTATGGTAGGATTTGCTACCAGTATTAAAGTGGCCATGGAAATGGGGAATATCTCCGATACCATTGCTTTCACTTTATCGGAAGGTTTAAAAGAATTACCATTATATGCTTCGGCAATTGCCATGTCTGGTTCGCAATGCGTGATCAATTTCTTTATACCATCAGGAAGTGGTCAGGCGTTGGCTACTTTACCGATTATGATTCCCTTGGGTGATGTTTTAGGGCTAACAAGGCAAACTACAATTTTGGCCTATCAGATCGGAGATGGTGTGACAAACCTGTTCAACCCGACATTAGGCGGATTGATCGCTATGTTGGCCATGTGCCGAATTCCATTTGATAAATGGCTGAAATTCATCTTTCCAATTGTTGGCGTGGTATTGCTTTTGTCTTGGATAACTTTGATGGTAGCTGTATTCATCAATTGGGGGCCGGCCTAGTTCAATTAAGAATTAGAAATGATTAATTACGAGGGGGGCAAATGTTGAATTTTGAATAAACAAGATTCTTATTTACTTGGCATTTCTTTAGGGACAGGGGGGCTTTAGCAAAACAATTAAAAATTAAGAAGTATCCTGATTTATCTCGAGACCTGATACTCAATACTCAATACGATTATGCAAGTTGAAGAATTACTTAAAGAACTCGTCTCTTTTCCTGTTTTAGGAGGAGAGTCCAATACATCCATTATCACATGGATCAAAGACTTTGTTGAATCTCATGGGGTAGAAACAACGCTTGTTCCGAATGAAGATGGCAATAAAGCTTCTTTGCATTGCAGGATAGGTCCAGCAATAGATGGTGGAGTCATCCTTTCAGGTCATACGGATGTAGTGCCAGTAGAAGGGCAAGACTGGTCAACCGATCCATTCGATTTGATTGATAAAGGTGATGGTAAGCTCTACGGTCGAGGTTCGTGCGATATGAAGGCCTTTATTGCTTGTTGTTTAGCGGCTCTTCCAGAGATGGTAAAGGCCGACCTGAAAACGCCTATTTATTTTGCTTTCTCATACGATGAAGAAATTGGATGTTTGGCCGCACCAGAATTAGCTGCTCATATCAATTCACATTATTCTGAAAAGCCAAAGTTTGCCATCATTGGGGAGCCGACTATGATGATCCCAACAGTAGGGCAGAAAGGCATCTGCATTTACGAAACCACCGTAACGGGTTCTCAAGGGCACAGTAGTAGAATTAAAACAGAGGTAAGTGCTATTCATGAATCCATGCGACTGATTCTTTGGCTGGAGAATAAAATGAATGGATTGATCGAAGCAGGTTCTACAGACGATCGATTCACCCCAAACCATACTTCTATTCATATCGGAAATATCAAAGGAGGACTCGCGCCCAATATTGTGGCACAGGAATGTAAATTCAATTGGGATGTGAGAACCATACCCTCTGAAACTCCTCAGGAGATCTTAGCCGAGTTTGAAACTTATTGCAGAGAAAGAGAAGCCGAATGCAGAAAGGTGTTTCCCGGCTTTAAGATCGAAAATACCAATAGGCATCCTGCAGTTCCTGGTTTAGATACTAAAATGGATGAAGAAATAGTAGCATTGGTAAAAGCATGTGCTGATAATCAACAGATTGATGCAGTTTCTTACGCTGCAGAAGCAGGCCAGTTTCAAGAAGCAGGCTTTCAAGCCATGATCTGCGGACCTGGAGATATTGCGCAAGCCCATCGAGCCGATGAATTTGTGGCTAAAGATCAGCTCAAGCGAGGAGTGGAGTTTATGCATCGGTTGATCAATAGATTGAGTTCGTAACGTAAAATTATCCTCGTTTTAAAAAAAGGAGACTGAACAATGCCAGATTTTATACATGTACTTGAATAAGTAATGCTAAAACAACTACTCTATAAACATCAAATCAAACCAGCTCAAGTTATTCGTATTGATAGAGAAAAACTCCATCATTTCGATTTAAGCAGAAACAACAAGGAGCTAGAGCATATCGACCTTAACGATGAGCAGCAGTTCACTGAGTACATCTTTGGGCAGCTTGAAAAGAGTGATTGTACGACAGGCCTTGGTGGTTATGGAGAGGAGCGAAGCCTTTATTCTAGAAGTGATATTTTCTCAGATGAAGAGCCAAGAACGATTCACTTGGGTGTAGATATCTGGACAAAGGCTGGCACATCTGTATATTCACCTTTAGAGGCTACCGTTCATTCGTTTGCGAATCATAGAGTACATGGTGATTATGGCCCTGTTATTATTCTTCAGCATGAAATTGAAGGGCAAGTCTTTCACACACTTTATGGGCATTTAAGCACAATGTCATTACATGGTCTTTATGAAGGAAAATTTATTAAACGAGGAGAGCAATTTGCGAGTCTTGGCGCCTATCATGAAAACTACCACTGGCCTCCACACTTACATTTTCAATTAATGTTGGACATGGAAGACCATAAGGGTGATTATCCTGGTGTTTGTAAAGCCAGTGAACAAGAGAGATACTTGACTAATTGTCCTGATCCATCCATGATACTTTTTTAGAATTATTTTCCTATTGCTGGAACAATTCTTATCCTTTCATTGTATTAGATGTATATACATGTAAAATCAATAACCTATGACTTATAAAGAAAGAACTGAAGACATCTACAACATGCTAGGACAAGGTCAATTGCTAGAAGCATTTGATAAGTATTATGGTGATAATGTTGTTTTAACTGAGCCAAGAGGTACTTGGGAAGGTAAAGAAGCTTGTAGAGAGCATGAAGTGGAATTCTTGAACTACGTGAAAGAATTCCATAACTTAAAGGTAAAGTCTATTACTTCAGATGAAGAGAATGGTGTTGTAATGCACGAAACTATGATGGATGTGACTTTCCAAGATGGAAATAGAGCACAAATGGAGCAAGTAGGTGTTCAACGCTGGGAAGGTGATAAGATCGTTCACGAAAGATTTTACTATAACAACGCTAACTAAGTTTAGCAATAGAACGTATTTAAAAAGAGGAGCCAAGTGGCTCCTTTTTTTATGCCTGAAGATTCCTGTCTATCCTTATCTTTGATCATGTCCATTGTTGCTGTTCAAATTGCTGCTGGCCTTTCTTCTCGAATGCGAGGTCCCAATAAGTTGCTCCAAGAGGTAGGAGAAGGCATGAGCCTTATTCAGCATACTTATGCTCAGTTGATAACATCGTCAGTGGATGAGGTCGTTATCGTTATAGGTAGAGATGCCGACCAGGTTGAATTGTCGATTAACAATTGTCAATTGACAACTCCCAAATTCGTGCACAATTCACAATACGAGCAAGGGATGACTACTTCTATTCAAGCAGGATTAAAAATAGCTGGCGATAAAGATGCTGTCATTATCTGCTTAAGTGATATGCCTTTGCTCAAGGCTTCTGACTATGACCAATTGATAGATCATTTTATTCATAAAGGGAACAATAGATCTATTGTTGCACCTTTTCGGAAGGGTGAAAAAGGTAATCCAGTAATTTTTGGTTCAGCCTATTTTCAAGCCATATTGGAACACCAAGAATTAAATGGCTGTTCGGAGATAATTAAGCAGAATAAGGATAGACTGATTCGATATGAAACGGACTCAGATGCTTATTTTTACGATATCGACACTGCAAAAGACTTAGAGAATTATAGAAAACGTGCTGAATAAGGAGGACTTAATAAGATATAATCGACAGATCATTATTCCTGAGTTTGGTCAAGAAGGTCAGCAAAGACTTTTAGACTCGTCAGTTTTAGTGATTGGTGCTGGCGGTTTGGGAGCACCTATTCTGCAATACTTGACAGCTGCAGGAGTAGGCCATATTGGTGTTGTAGACTTTGATGAGGTCAGCCTTTCTAATCTTCAGCGTCAGGTGCTTTTCACAACAGAAGAAGTAGGAGAGTCTAAAGTTATAAAGGCCAAAAAAAGACTTGAAAAGTTAAATCCATTCATAAAGTTCGAGGTTTTTGAAGAGCCCATCAATTCTCAAAATGCCATGGAGATCATTAAATCTTATGGTCTAGTGGTAGATGGTTCTGATAATCTTGCAACACGTTATTTGGTCAATGATGCCTGCTATTTCTTAGATAAACCTCTTATTTATGGAGCTATCTTTAGGTTCGAAGGGCAGGTTTCCGTTTTCAATTTTAAGGATGAAGATGGACAAAACGGGCCAAATTATCGAGACCTTTTTCCAAGCCCACCACCACCCGAAATGGTGCCAAGTTGTAGCGAAGGAGGGGTTTTGGGTGTTTTGCCTGGAATCATTGGCTCAATGATGGCCAATGAAGCGATTAAAGTACTCGCAAGAATTGGAGAAGTTTTGAGCGGAAAGCTTTTTGTATTCGATGCCTTAGATTTCTCAACCTTTCAGTTGACCATTGAAAAGAATGTTGAGAATCCGATTAGCGGTAAGCGACCAACGATCACCGAGCTCATAGATTATGAGTCTTTTTGTATGGGTGAGATCAGTGAAGAAACTATTGCTGAGGTCACTGTCAAAGACCTACAAAAAATGATGCAAGACGATCGAGCTGAAATATTGGATGTTCGGGAAGATTACGAATACGAAATTGCTAATTTGAACGGAAGATTGATTCCTTTGAATAAGGTCATTCACCTGTCAAGAGAAATTCCAAAAGACAAGCCGGTGGTGGTCATGTGTAAATCGGGAACTAGAAGTAAGAAAGCCATTCAACTCTTGAAGAGTGAAGGATTTGAAAACCTTTTGAACTTAAAGGGTGGGATAGATGCTTGGAGAAAGGAAATTGATCCAAGTTTGGAGGTTTATTAAAACAAAATGGTCATCCTGTACTTGCCTTTCACAGCAGGCTTGTTTCAGGATCTATTTAGATGAGATGCTGAAATAAATTCAGCATGACTTAAAGAGAAAAATGAAAGTGAAGATAACTGCATTTGGCATTGCCAAGGATATAGTCGGAGGAAAGCGAATCGAATTAGAAACCTCGGGAAACCAATTGTCTCAGGTTAGAGAAGCCCTTACGAATACATATCCTGACTTTGAGAAGTTAAAGTCGCTGAAGTTTGCGGTCAATACAGAGTATGTAGCTGACGACTACGAGTTAAAAGAAAATGATGAGGTGGTATTGATACCACCTGTAAGTGGAGGGTGATGGAAAAGATTTATGTAACATCAGAACGGCTGAATCCTCAGGCATGTATAGATCAGGTCAGAGATGATGGAAGTGGGGGGTTTGTTACTTTCATCGGAAATGTTAGAAATAAGACCAAAAATAAGACTGTTCATTATCTTGAATTTGAGGCTTATGAACCCATGGCGATCAAGGAGATGCAAAAAATTGCTGAACAGGCTATTAGCAAATGGAAGCTGTATGATATGGCCATTCACCATAGAATAGGTAAGGTACCTACAGGAGAAGAAGCAGTAGTTATTGCCTGTTCTTCGGCACATAGAAAAGCCTCATTTGAGGCCTGTGAGTATGCCATAGATACCTTAAAAGAAACAGTACCCATTTGGAAGAAAGAAGTCTTTGAGGATGGCGAGACCTGGGTGTCAGCGCATCCATAGAAAAGGTTGAATGAAGAGTTATGAATTATCAATCTGCTCCCGAGGGGGAGCTTTCCTTCGAACTTAGGGGGTAACTAGATGAATATAGAATCGATCAAATCACAATTTCCAATATTTTCCCAAAAGACTCCCTTTGGTAAAGATTTCATCTATTTAGATAATGCGGCTACTTCTCAAAAGCCTCAGTCGGTGATTGATGCGATTCAACATTACTATAGCCATGAATACAGCACTGTAGGACGTGGAGCATATTGGCCAGCAAATTCCAATACGCCTAAGTTGAATGAGGTCAGGCAAAAAGTAAAGAAATTGATCAATGCATCATCCGAAAAGGAAATCATTTTCACTTCAGGAACTACTGACGGTATCAATAAAATAGCCAGGACCTATGTAGCCCCTTTACTGCAGAAAGGTAATCAATTAATGATCTCAGCCGTTGAACATCATGCTAATTTACTGCCTTGGCAGGCATTGTGTGGAGAAAAAGACGCGGAGCTGATCGTAATACCAATTTTAGAAAATGGTCATTTAGATTATGAATGGTTGGAGAAACACATTAAGCCAAGTGTGAAGTTTTTAGCCATTTCTGCCTGTTCAAATGTACTTGGAGTAAACAACGATTTAAGTCGCATCTCAAGCTTAGCTAATCGTTTTCAAATACCAATACTAGTTGATGCAGCTCAATCTTTAAGTCATCAAATCATTGATGTGCAGGAATTAAACATCGATTTTTTGGTCTTTTCAGCTCACAAGATCTATGGTCCGACAGGAATAGGGGTGCTGTATGGAAAAGAGTTGGTACTGAGCAACCTTGCTCCATTCAATTTAGGAGGTGGGATTGTAACGGAGGTCACTTTTGAAAAAACAGACTTTCAAGGACTTCCTCAAAGACATGAGGCCGGTACACCAAATATTGCAGGAATCTTTGGTCTAGGAGCTGCCATTGATTTTCTGAACTCATGGAATAGGAACGAGGTGAACGAATACCTTAATAGCCTGACAGGATATGCTCTAGACAAACTTTCAGAAGTTGAGGGGTTGAATATTCTTGGGGGACCAGAAGACAAAGCTCCGGTCATATCTTTTACACTTGATCAAATACATCCACACGATGCAGCAAGCTTTCTCAATGAAGAGGGTATCTGTGTCAGAGCTGGTCATCATTGTGCTCAGCCATTAATGCATTATTTAGGAATTCCTGCCAGTCTAAGGATCTCATTTGCTCCATATAATTTGAAGAAGGACATCGATCGATTGATTGAGTCTCTAATTCAACTCAAACTTTTCTTCAATGACTGAAAGGTTAAAAAAGCTTTATCGGTCTGAAGTCATGAAAATGGCTAAACTAGCAGATAATTCTTCTATTCCTATAAAGTACAATTACACTCTGGAAGCCTATAATCCTATGTGTGGTGATAAGTTTACGGTCTATTTGAACATAGAAAATGAAATCATCCAAAGCGCTGGTATGCAGGGATTTGGATGTGCAATATCTAAGGCATCAACTTATTTACTCAGTCAGGCTTTATCAGGTGAAACTTTAAGAGAAGCTCAAGAAATAATCAAGCGCTTCTTAGAGATGACAAATGATAAGAGTGATCGAAAACCTGAGGATGTTTTTGAAACAGACGAATTTTTGGCCTTTGCAGCCGCAAGAGAATTTCCCGAAAGAAAAACTTGTGCCAATATGAGTTGGGAAGAATCGGCAAAGCTTTTAGGTGAGATGAACTAGCCTTTTAAGGGTAGCACACTCTGCTTCACGTGCTTTTCAAAAAGCATATGCATGATCCCATCTTTTAAACCTACATCGGGAATCATGATCTTATTGATACCAGCCGACCTCATTGCATGTAAATAGATTTCCGTAGCAGGTAAAATAACGTCAGCTCTGTCTGGATTTAAATGCAATTTGAAGATCCTTTCTTCTAGTGTGTGCTGTTTTAAATGCTGCTGAACCTCGATAATCTTCTCTATGGTGATGGTTCTAGTTTTAGAGCGTGTTCCTGATAGCTCATAAATCTTTGCAATGTTTCCACCCGTACCCACAGCAACGTTGTTTCTTTCACCTGCCACCTGTTTCCTGATCCATGTGGCCATGCGATTTTTAACCACGGTATTTGTAGATCTTACCGATCCTGCTTTAAAGGACTCGGATTCTATTTTTATACCATTCTTAATAATGTTGAATTCAGTGCTTCCACCTCCAACATCAATATGAAGGAAAGTGCCTTTACCAAGCTTTTCCATAACCACTCTGTTGATCAATTCAGCCTCTCGATCTCCGGAGATAACATTAATCTTTAGTCCGAGCAATTCATTCACTCTTTTGGCAATTTCTCTTCCGTTTTCTGATTCTCTCATCGCGGATGTGGCGCAGGCATAATATTCATCTACTTCATATAAATCGATCATTATCTTAAAGGCATTCATTAATCGGATGAATTTATCTTCAGAAGTTTTACTGATCTTTTTATTTTCAAATACATCTCTACCCAGACGCAATGGAAAGCGTACATATTCTAAACGCTTAAAATATTGCTGCTCGTTGTAAGACATCACATGTGTGACTTGAAACCGAATGGCATTTGAACCGATGTCGATGGCAGCTAATTTCATTAAGTGAAGTTAAGAGTACTTGATGGATAAAGATGAGAATGTTAGGATAATAATGTTCTATCAATTTAATTTGCAGCACTTATCAAGAAAGACGGAGGGACTAGGCCCTGAGATGTCTTAGCAACCTGAGTAAGATCTGGTGCTAACTCCTAGCCTCGAGCATTCGGGGAAAAGATGAGATTCGAACCCTCCACAAACTTTCGAGATAAGCCATAAAAAGATAAGATGGCTATAAATATTCAAGAGATACTGAATGAGCGTGTTTTAGTTTTAGATGGTGCAATGGGCACCATGATCCAGAGACATACTTTAGAGGAGCAAGATTTTAGAGGAGAGAGATTCAAAGACCATTCGCATCCTTTGAAAGGCAATAATGACTTACTCTCCATAACACGTCCTGATATTATAAAGGACAT
>CBFIDS010000050.1:0-1978 GCA_965661435.1 Roseivirga sp. | reverse complement strand
ACTGAGGAACCATTGGCATCTGGCTGGATCAGCGATGCCAATTTAGAAGCCATGAAAGAGACTTCGGCTATTCGCGTAACCAGCTTAGGCTCAGGGAGGGTAGTATCCCTAGTTGACAATCCAAACTTTCGGGCATTCTGGTATGGTACTAATAAACTCATGATGAATGCGATTTTCTTTGGAAGATTAGTAAATGGTTATGCTGCCAAATAGGTTGAAAATTACCTTTTTTAATTAGTTTTGTAAAAATCAATTGACGGTGGACAACCGCTTATTTTTACTTGATAAGAATTATATCCTAAAGCAGGCTCAGTCTGACCTGAGACTTGAACTGCAATCAATCCTGATCGACAAGGTCAAGGATGCCTACTTTCAACATTACAATCCATTGAGGTTACCGGACGAAGTAAGTGAGCAGATTGAGCGATTCAAGCCTGTACATTTTAGCTTTTTCGATGAGCTCTATGACATCCTAGCAGGTGTTTTTAGATATCAGATAGGAGATAATCAATTAGAGCTTTTATTTGATGGGAAAAGTCATTATGAAACGTATTTGATGGATTGGAGAGAATCATTTATGAAATTCACTCAGGAACTCTGTTCACGTAAAAATTTCGTGATAGCTGCATTAGAACTCACAGTTTTTCACTCTCCTGAAAAAAGAATTGAGTTAGCTCAAAATAGGTTGAAAATCGCTTGTTTCGATCACTTTGAATTGAAGGTTTATAAATATAAAGGCATACAGACCTACAAACACAAAAGTGCCTAAAATCTAGTGCTTGATCTGGAAGTTGGTATAAGTTTCCATCTCTACTTCCTTAAAAACAATCTCTTCTACGATGGCCTTTGGTGAACCTTCTTTGCACCAAAGCAAAAGCTCATCCAAGTCTGCCCTATTTCCTTGAGCATGGATCCTTACATCTCCATTCTCTAAGTTCTTACACCATCCTTGAACACCGATCTCTTGGGCTTTTTTCAGAGTTGAAGCGCGATAAAAAACACCCTGCACTTTTCCTTTTACTCTAATGTCGTAGGCTGTCTGCATATTCTCTCATGATAGAAACTCCTGATGAAGTTCCAATTCTATTGGCACCTGCCTTAATCATTGCCTGTGCTTCCTGCAAGGTCTTTATACCACCAGAAGCCTTAATACCAACATTAGAAGGTGCAGTTTCTCTCATCAGCTGTATGTTATCAACCTTAGCCCCCTGGCCTGCAAATCCGGTTGAAGTTTTTACGAAGTCGGTTCCAGCTTCTGAGCATAGCTTGGTTGCCCTAATGATTTCTTCTTCATTCAAGTAGGCCGTTTCAATGATCACTTTCATTAAACATCCCGACTCATGAATCAAATGAGCGCACTTAGCTAGTTCAATCTTTACCCAAGGCATCCCAGATTTGAAAGCAGATATATTCATTACTATATCCAATTCATTGGCCCCCTGATCTATCGCTTTTTTGATTTCAAGCTCTTTTGTCTCAGTAAGGTTATATCCGAGTGGGAAACCAATCACCGTCACTAGTTGAATGTCAGTGTCACCCAATTCTCTTGCTGCTTTCTTTACCCAAAAAGGAGGAAGACAAACACCCAAGAATTTATGTTCCTGTGCCTCAGCAATCAGCTCATCAATGTCTCTAGCCTCTAATATAGGCTTGAGTGAAGTATGTTCTATAAGCTGATTAATGTCCATCGACATAGTCTTGAAGATATGAGAATTTATCTGTGAGCTGACCCTCATTTGTTATTGTCGCTCTTGCAATGATCTGATCAGTATCATCTCCAAGAAGGTTAGGAAGAATATGCGAAACGAATTCTTTCCCAAAATCTTCAGACGCATTTCTTGGCAACTCGCATGGGAGATTGTCTACAGCCATAACCGTAATATTACCCTCATCTGTAAATGCTTCTTCCACTCGATCATTAGTCGGATTGTAGTCATAAACAGGATCTTCAATTGTGCTAGATCTTTTCGTTGAAGGA